>NZ_JBTNDH010000036.1:0-33918 GCF_054511095.1 Arthrobacter sp. TMN-49
AGTCATCCGTAAAACTACGACGTTGACTTTTCTGTTCTGACATCACTGACATCCTCTCAGCAGGATCGATAATCCCGCTAACTCGGGTGTCCACTAATTCAGGCTAACCCCAAAGGAGCGTGGCAAGGCACGCACAAATGTAGCCTTGGTAGGCCTTACGGCGGGTTTGGATCATCAGAGCTCTGCCTTCAGTTTCATTTTGAGCGGTTGAACAGTGTTGCGGGATCTTGGTTTGACTCGTCGGGGACGACCTAGCGGGCTTGACCAGTGGTACATGTTGTTTCAGGGAGATGAGGGGCCGGACCGAAGACTGATCTTTCCGAAGTCTGCTGCGTAGATCGTGCCCACGCGGCGCCCGCCAGCGACGAGCAGATAGTTCTTTTCGCGAGCCCCTGTGGTTGGCCAGTTAGTTGTTGAAGGCCGGGCGTGGCACCCGGCTCCAGAATGGATCCGTCCACGACACCTGCCGCATCCCACCGCGCAGCGGGATCCAATACCGTCGGCGATGACAGCCCAGCACCACTGACCGGGCGATCCGGCGCCGACACGCCACCGAACTCCGCAGCATGTCCAGGGACATCAAAGACATCTTCGACAGGAGTTGTCGGATCAACATCAACCACTACCGACTGGGCGTGTGCGCCGTCAGCATTAACAACCGTCACCTGAGAACGCATTAATACTCCAAACGATCGATAAACCTAGATTCAACCTTACCGACCTGAATGACCTGCTCCCGTCAAAGTTGGTCTGATTAGTTTGGTTTCTTACTTTTCGGCGAGTTCTTCTGTGCGCTGGGGGCTCTTTGGCGGTGCGGAGACTTCACCGGCTCGGTCACACCGTCAAGCACCCGATGAACAACATTGAGGACTTGCCTGCCCGTGGCGTGAACTCGGGGCAGTTGGTGGGGGCTTCGCCGCTGCCGCGCCTATGCACTAGGTCCGCCCCTGCACCGGCGCATAAGCTGCCACCAGATGCAGAGGTGTCCACAGCGAACCGCCAGCCCACCCGTAGGGAGCCTCAGGCGACTATGGAAGAGAGCTCACCCTATATACGTATGAGTCTCACCGGCGCACTTGACGCCACAGCACCCACCGTGCGGACCCACCCACGGTTCACGCGTCCGAGGCGACTGGTATCGGGAAAACACACGACCCAACGATGGCGATGACATCCAAGAGGGCATAGAAAGGTGCCGGCAACGCGCCAGGGCCCTGCACGCGTTTTGGCCGAAAACGATCAATCGGCACCTAGAACCCACTTTTGGGCACAAAAAATTCCCACCAGCCAAAGCTGATGGGAATTTCCTGAAGCCAAACTAGCTAAAGTTTGAACCATAAAAACGTGCGCGAGGGGGGATTTGAACCCCCACGCCCTTTCGGACACTGGCACCTGAAGCCAGCGCGTCTGCCGTTCCGCCACTCGCGCGTTTTTCGCAGTCCATCGAATGTCTTTCAACATTCAGTGGAACAGCGAGATCAAGCATATAGGACACTTGGCCGAAACACCTAAACGAGCAGCTCCTGAGGTCTGTGACTGCCCATCCACGTGGCAGACTGGGGTCCGGAACCCGCGGTTTTTCGGGGTTTTCGCCTACCCCTGCCGGTGGAGCACCACCCCCCACCCTGGTAGGAAATCCACCACATCGTCCCCCGGCAATAGGGGTATTCCAAGACTCGCGCAGTAGTATCGACTCTGAACCAAGTTGACCGCGCGGCGGGCAGCTAGGCATCTGCGCCGTCTTAGCGCGCTGACGCCAGCCAAGTTTACTAGTACCGAGATGCGGCCACTAGACCGCAAGACAGTAAGGAGAGGAGAGCACATGGGATTGTTTGACAACGTTGAAAAAGGCATTGAAAAGGCAGTTCGTGGCGCCTTCTCCCTCGGCTCGAAGCAGCTCCAGCCGGTAGAGATGGCTAGCGCGCTGCGCCGTGAACTCGATGACAAGGCCATGACCTTGGATGCGGGGCGCACCTTGGCGCCGAACGTATTCAACATTCAATTGGGCGACGCAGATTTTGAACGGGCCCGAGCCTGGGGTGTAACTCTCGCAGAGGAGTTGTGTGATGTGGTCATCAACCACTCACGCAGTCAGGGCTACGTGCTGCAAGGGCCTGTCCGCGTCGCCTTCAACCACCATGACGACCTCCGTCCGGGTCAGTTCGAAGTTCTTTCCGCCACCGAGAAGGAAAACGGCGCCCCGGCCCGGAATGCGCAAACACCCAGCCCGGCAAGGCCGCCAGCAAGGCCCGGCCTGAATCCGGCCCCTGCCAAGGCAGCCCGGGCCGCACCTGCCTACAAACGCCAGTCGACGCCGTCGAACGGCCAGGGCCAAGCAGTCTTAGATATAGACGGCCAGAGATACTCTCTCAATGCCCGATCCATCATCTTGGGCCGGTCAGCCGAAGCAGACATATTGATCGATGACACCGGAGTCTCACGCAAGCATCTGGAGATACGCACCCAGGACGCTGTCAGTTCAGCCGTTGACCTGGGTTCCACCAACGGCAGCTACGTGGACGGACGCCGAGTCAATGGCACCGCGCCGCTGCATGACGGATCGACTATCACCATGGGGCACACCCAAATAACTTTCCGTATCTTGCAAGCACGAGGCGGTATTCGAGGATGAACGATCTCAGTCTTGTAGTGACGATCATGAGGTTCGGCTTCCTTGTCCTCATGTGGATCATGGTGTTCGCCGTGGTGGCAGCCATGCGACGTGACCTAGTGATTGGCCGCAAAGCCAAAGTTGGTGAACCAACCGCACGCCAAGCACGGAAGCATCCGGAATTAGTTCAGGAAGCTCCCCCCGCCAAGGTGCAGGCTCGCCAATTGGTGGTCACCGAAGGCCCCCTGGCCGGAACCACCCTGGAACTCGATGGCACACCGATCTTGTTAGGCAGGGCGCAGGAAGCAACCTTGGTGCTGGAGGACGACTACGCATCAGGACGCCATGCACGCCTGTTTCCACAGGGCACCCGCTGGTTTATTGAAGATCTGGGCTCCACCAATGGAACATTCTTGGGCGGCACCGCGCTGACACGCGCACTCCCCGTGGAACTCGGGGTCCCGGTGCGGATCGGTAAAACGGTCATTGAATTGAGGCCGTGAGTATGGCCAAAATCCCGCTGATTCTACGCTACGCCGCCCGATCCCACGTGGGGATGGTCAGGGCCAAGAATGACGACTCCGCCTACGCCGGCAAGTACTTGGCCGTGGTTGCCGACGGCATGGGTGGCCACGCCGGCGGTGATGTGGCCAGTGCCTCCACCGTCTTGGATCTGATCCATCTCGATCACAACCATCATGACGGTGACGCCAGCAGTCATCTTGCCGACGAGATCCAAAGCGCCAACTCACTTCTCTCGGAACTTGTCCACGTCAACCCCAAACTTGCCGGCATGGGCACCACCGTCACCGCTTTGTTGCTCGCCGAGGACCGTCTGGCGTATGCGCACATCGGCGATTCGCGCGCCTACAGGCTCAAAGACGGCGCCTTCGAGCAGATGAGCACCGACCACACGTTTGTGCAGCGCATGATCGATGAAGGGCGCATGACAGAAGCTGAGGCAGAGGTTCACCCCCATAAGAATGTACTGATGCGGGTACTCGGCGATGTTGACGCGTCCCCGGAATTGGATTTGAAGTACTTCGATGTCACGGCCGGTGAGCGTTGGCTCCTGTGCTCGGACGGCCTGAACTTTGTTCGCCACGAAATGGTGGAAGAGGTCATCCGGCACACCAAATCGTTGGCCACGGCCGCGGATACGTTGATCGATCTGACCTTGGCGGCCGGCTCGCCGGACAACGTCACGGTGGTTGTGTTCGACGTCGTTGAGAGCGTCTCGGACGACACCGCAGCCTTGTCCACCATCACGGCCATTTCAGTGGCCAACCAGCCCGATCTGCCGCCGCTACCGGAGCCTGCTACTGCGGACGACGCCGGCCACTCGCCCGAGCGGGCCCCGGCAGTTGGCGCGCAGATCCAGACAGCCGACCAAGCGCCCCCCGGCGAGGACCGCGCCGCTAAAACGCCAGAGCCCGAAAGCTCAAACGCCGACAGCGATGACGTGGTTGCCCTTGATACGCACATCCGCGCCGCGGCCATTCTGCGGGAACTGGCCTTGCGCGAGCACGAACTGGTGGGAGCGGCAGTAACAGCCAATGCTGAGGGGAAGATCCCTCAGCTGGCCAGACAGCCGGTCAGGGAGTCGGCCGCGCAGCGTGCGGCAACTGTCCTCACTCACAAGACCACCACGGCACCGGTACTCGTTGAGGATACTGAAGTGTCACTTCCCCGACTACGCCAACGCCCATGGGTTTTGGTCATCGCTGGGGCCTTGACGGCACTCGTCATTGTTGCCGGCTCTTGGGCCGCGTACGCCTGGACTCAAACGCAGTACTATGTGGGCGCGTCCAACGGCAATGTGGCCATTTTCAATGGAGTTTCGCAGCAGTTGGGCCCCATCTCCTTGTCAGAGCTGTACCGTGAGACGGGCGTCAAGGTTGAGTCCTTGCCGAGTTACTCCCAGCAGCTGGTGTCCCAGACTGTGCCCGCATCCACGCTGGGTGGCGCCGAGCAAATTATCAGCGACCTGCAATTGGGTACCGGCACCAGCACGCCACCGTGCGATCTTGCCCCTGCAGCCACCGGCTCACCCAGTTCCACGGCTACGGCAACTCCGACACCTAGTCTGCGCCCAACAGCCAGCCCGTCGGCCAGCGCCAAAGCGAGCAAGACACCAACTCCGCGAGCAACCACAAGCACCACCCCATCCGCCCAAGCTACGTGCATTCCCGGAGGCGGACAATGAGCCAACTGCTGACCGTGGCCAAGCCACGCCGCAACACCGAACTACTGCTGTTGATTCTGGCGCTCGGCCTTGCCACCATGGCCAACGCCTTGGTCAATCTTAATCTGGGCCGCACCTTTGACAACGATTTCTACACCCAGCTCGCCATCCTGGCGGTGCTTTCCGTCAGCTTCCACATAACTCTTCGCATCAAGGCTAAATATGCCGACCCGGTTATATTGCCTGTTGTGGTGGCTCTGAACGGTATTGGATTGGCCGTCATCCACCGCCTGGACATCACCTCCGGTGATACAGCCGGGCAGCGCCAGTGGATGTGGACGAGCCTTGCCGTGGTTACCGCGATAGTCGTGATCTGGTTCCTGCGCGATCACAGAATCCTGCGCCGCTACACGTACATCTCCCTGCTGGCATCGGTGGTGCTGCTAATCCTGCCGCTCGTTCCGGGGATCAGTGCCGGTAACGTCAATGGCGCTACCGTCTGGATTTCCGTTGGACCGTTCACTTTTCAGCCCGGTGAAATAGCAAAGATTACGCTTGCCATCTTCTTTGCTGGCTACCTATCCTCCAACCGTGACTTGATCCTGTTGGCGGGGAAGAAGATCGGCAACCTGCAGCTACCGCGAACAAGGGACCTTGCACCCATGATTGTGGCCTGGCTGGCCAGCGTGGGTGTGCTGGTCTTCCAGCGTGACCTTGGCTCCTCAATCTTGTTCTTTGGCTTGTTCATGGTCATGATCTACGTCGCGACGAGCCGTATTAGCTGGATCTTGATCGGCCTGTCCCTCATTGCGGTGGGCGGATTCGCCGCCTACCAGATCTTCCCCCACGTGACTCGGCGCATTGACGTGTGGATCCATGCCCTTGACCCCGAATACATTGGCGCAGCCGGGGGCAGCTTCCAAGTCGTCGAAGGACTATTCGGGCTGGCCAACGGCGGCCTGCTCGGAACTGGCTTTGGCCAGGGCTCACCCGATACTGTGCCACTCGCCAATAGCGACATGATCATTGCCAGCATTGGTGAGGAGCTTGGCCTGGTTGGCCTCTTCGCTGTCCTGTGCCTCTACGCGCTATTCATTTCCCGCGGCTTCCGCGCCGCCCTGGGTACTCGCGACGCGTTCGGGAAACTTCTTGCCGTGGGGCTTTCTTTCGCCGTTGCCCTGCAGTGCTTCATCATCATTGGCGGCGTCACCCGGCTCATCCCGTTGACGGGCCTGACAACGCCATTCTTGGCTGCCGGTGGTTCCTCCCTCTTGGCGAACTGGATCATCGTCGCCTTGATACTGAAGATTTCTGACGCCGCCCGGCGCCCCATTGACATCTCCATCGCCCCCGAGTCAACAGTTCCCCGACCGGACGAAAACGATACGAAACTGGAGGTGACCAAACCATGAATCAAGCGATCCGAAGCTCCTGGATAGTAGCCATCGCCTTATTCGCGCTGCTTTTTGGCTCCATCTCCTATGTGCAGTTCTTTGCCGTGGATTCTCTCAAAGACAACCCGAACAACAACAGGCAGCTGTTGCTGAACTTCTGCGGCAACCGCGGCCCCATCCTTGTTGGCGGCCAGGCCGTTGCCGAGTCAGTTCCCACCAACACAGATTGCAAGTTCCAGCGCAAATACAACGATCCGGAGCTGTATGCGGGGCTGACGGGCTTCTTTAGCCGGTACTCCGGACAATCCGGCATAGAAGCAGCCATGCAGGATCAGCTCACCGGCACCTCCGACGACGCGTTATTTGATCGCATCGCCCAGGCGTTCACCGGCAAACAGCCCCAAGGCCGTGCGGTAGAACTGACCATTGACGCGGAAATTCAAAAACTTGCCTATGACATGATCCCTGACGGCGTGCCCGGCTCCATTGTGGTCATGAACCCCAAAACCGGCGCCATCATTGCCATGGTGTCCAAACCTTCCTACGACACCAACTTGATGGCCAGCCACAGCGAGAAAGAGGTCAATGCCGCCATGGCATCGCTGGCGGGTGTACCGGGCATCAATCTCTACGGATCCAAGGCCTATAAGGGCCTGTATTCGCCGGGCTCAGTCTTCAAACTCGTTGACACGGCTGCCGCGCTCGAGTCCGGGAAATATACGAAGGACAGCATTCTTCCCAACCCTTCCCCCTTGACCTTCCCCGGCATTGACTACGCCCTGCCAAATTACGCGAATGGCCAGTGCGCAATCCAGGACAAGGCAACGTTCGCCTTTGCCCTGGAGAACTCCTGCAACACGCCCTTCGCCAGCATCGCCCTGGACCTAGGCCAGGATGCCATCACGGCCCAGGCCGAAAAGTTTGGCTTCAATGACGAGTCGCTGGCGTTCCCCGATAGAGTTGTTGGTAGCCGCTTCCCCGGCAGCGAAGGCGACCTTGACCCTCCCGCGCTGGCTCAGAGCGCCATCGGCCAACGGGACGTTCTAGCATCGCCTCTGCAAATCGCCATGATGACGGCCGCGATTGCCAACGGTGGCAAGCAAATGGCACCCAATCTTGTGAAGACTGTCCGCACCCCGGACTTGAAAACAGTTTCAAGCCTGACCCCCGAGGTTTTGCGCCAGTCCACCACACCGGAAGTCGCAGCACAGATCACGGACTGGATGGTCGGTGTTGTTGACAATGGCATTGCCTCGGCGGCAGCAGTTCCCGGCGTCGAAGTAGCCGCCAAGACTGGAACAGCCGAACTTGACGAGCTCGACGAGCTAGGCAATAGGTTGAACAACTCATGGTTTACCGGTTTCGCGCCGGCCAATGATCCCGAAGTGGTGGTGTCGATCGTCATGCCCGGGGTCGACGTGACCACTGGATCACAACTAACAAGTCCAAACGCAAGCAAACTCTTCAAGGCGGTGTTGAATAAGTGAGGCCTATTTCTGGTACCACCTTAGGCGGCAGGTTCGAACTCACATCACGCATTGCCATCGGCGGTATGGGCGAGGTCTGGAAGGCACAGGATCTAGTCCTGGGCCGTATTGTGGCCATCAAAATTCTCAAGGACGAATACACGGGCGATCCCGGTTTTCGGGCCCGGTTCCGGGCAGAGGCCAAGCACACGGCCCTGCTGAACCACGAGGGAATCGCCAACGTCTTTGACTATGGCGAGGAAGATGGCTCGGCGTATTTGGTAATGGAATTGGTGCCCGGGGAGCCACTGTCAGCGTTGATTGAACGTGAGCATGTGCTCTCCGCCGATTGGACGCTGTCCATGATCGCCCAGACCGCCCGTGCCTTGGCAGTGGCCCACGCCCAGGGTTTGGTCCACCGTGACGTCAAGCCCGGCAACTTGCTCATCACCCCCGATGGTCGGGTGAAGATCACCGACTTTGGTATTGCCCGTTTGGCCGATCAGGTGCCTTTGACGCAGACGGGCCAGGTCATGGGCACAGCCCAGTACTTGGCTCCGGAGCAGGCAACCGGCCAAATCGCCACCGGATCCTCTGACATCTATGCCTTGGGTGTTATTGGCTACGAGTGCATCACCGGTCACCGCCCCTTCTCGGGTGAATCGCAGATTGCCATCGCTTTGGCGCAGGTCAATGACGCACCGCCGCCGCTGCCTGACACACTGCCCACACCTGTGCGGGCCTTGTTGATGTCCATGCTCGCTAAGGAGCCCAGCAACAGGCCTGCAAACGCCCTGAAGCTGGCGGAGGCCGCCGACGCCATCCGGGCCGGCAACATCCCGGCTGCCCACGCAGCGGTCCCTGGCATGTTGCTCTTTGAATCCACAACAGGTCCCATCACTGCGCCCGTTGACATCAATTCAACGTCCGCCACCTCTGTGGTTTCTCATGTTGCCGAACCCAGCACCACGGCCCTACCCACCATCGGTGAGGACGGCCAAGAAACTGCCGCGCATCCGACTCGTGCCGAAGTACTGGGCGCTGAACGTGCCTGGTCGGCCGAGGATGAGGACCACGACTTGTCCCCAGAGGACGACGAAGAGCAGCAGGCACCGGCTAAGAAGGGTCGCAGTCCATGGACCTGGCCGATGATCGGGCTACTTGCCTTGTTGGTCTTCGCCGTGGGCGCTTTGCTGCTCCAAGGTGCCGGCTTCTTTGGCGGAACTCCGGCGCCGTCCACATCAGCATCCTCGCCCGCCTCCAAAGCCCCCTCCCCGACCAAGACAACCCCCTCGGCAGAGCCGACGACAGAAACCCAGGCACCGCCCCCCACATCGGCGCCACCGGCAGAAGTCACCATCAATCGGGACAACATTGTCGGATCCCCGTTTAGTCAGGGGAAGGCCACACTTGAGGGCTTGGGCCTGGTGGTGGAACGCGTCGATGAGTTCAATGAGACGATTCCGGTCGATGATGTGATTGAAGTTGCACCACTAACGGGCCTTCGTGTTGGTGACTCTGTGACGCTGACTGTCTCCAAGGGCCCGGAACTGATCACTGTGCCGTCCTCGGCCGGTCAGCAAGGCAACGCCTACGACCAGGCACTGGTTGCGGCTGGCTTTATCCCGGCAAGAGTCGAGGAAGCATCCACCACCGAGGCGGGGGTTGTTATTCGGACCAATCCGCAGGCCGGCACCCAGGCCGCTCGCGGCTCAGTCGTCACCTACTACGTCTCCACGGGGCCGGCCGAGCCGACGCCGTCCTCCGCACCACCCACCACAAAGGCAGAAAAACCTGCCCCGTAGTCCCGAGCTGCTCCCCGATCTAGTCAACCCCCTCGTATTGAAAGGACAACCCAGATACTCATGAGTGTTCCGCGCGTCCTGAATGACAGGTACCAGATTGGGGAGCTACTGGGCCGTGGCGGCATGGCCGACGTCTATATGGCTCATGACATCCGTCTTGGCCGGAGCGTGGCCATCAAATTGTTGCGCGCTGATGTGGCCAGGGACTCGCATCTGCAGGCCCGCTTCCGCCGCGAGGCCCAGGCCGTGGCCGGGCTCAATCACCCCTCCATTGTTGCTGTCTATGACACTGGTGAACACGTCACAGTGGATCAAGGGCGTGACGCGGCGCATTTGCCGTACATCGTCATGGAGTACGTCAGGGGCAAGACGCTGCGGGATTTGATCCGGAGCAAGGACATCAGCGTCGACCAGGCGATCGACTACACACTTGGCGTGCTGGCCGCCCTCGATTACAGCCACCGGTCCGGGATTGTGCACCGCGATATCAAGCCCGCGAACGTCATGGTCACCCAGGATGAGCACGGCTTGTTGGGCCAAGTCAAGGTCATGGACTTTGGTATTGCCAGGACGATGTCCGATTCTGCCGCGACCATGACGCAAACTCAAACGGTCATGGGCACTGCCCAGTACCTATCGCCGGAGCAGGCTCGCGGCGAAAGCGTTGACGCCCGCAGCGACTTGTACTCAGCTGCCTGCCTGATCTATGAAATGTTGGCAGGGCGCCCGCCCTTCATTGGTGATTCACCAGTTTCTGTGGCGTACCAGCATGTACGTGAACAACCGCCCGCACCGAGTGCCTTCAACCCGGAGCTTTCCGCGGCCCTTGATGCCGTGTTGTTGCGCGCCCTGCAAAAGGACCGCAACCACCGCTTCCAGGACGCTGCATCCTTCCGCAGGGCCCTGCGCGCCGCCCGCACGGGAGTCATGCCCACCCCCGGTCCCGGCGCGGACCACTCCACCGGCGTGCCAGTTGCGCTTCCTGCCCAGGCTGCGCTTCCCAGCGCTCCAGTTGCCGACGACGGCGGACCTGCCACCCGTGCCATGGCTAAAGTCATGGCTGGGGGTGCCCTAACCACTGCCGGCGCCACCGGCGATGAAGTGGCAGATCTGGCACCTGCGGTAAAGCGACGTCGCAGGGCGTGGATGACAACCCTCTTTGTCCTTTTGGCCATCGTCCTGGGCGGTGCAACAGTTCTGGGCTACAACCTGCTCAATCCGCGGACAGTGGCTGTTGAACAGATCTCCATTCCTTCCCTTGCCGGCTTCGCCAAGGATGACGCCTCGACCAAATTGCTTGATCTGGGTTTGGAACCACACAGTAGCGAAGAGTTCTCCAAGACTGTGGCAACCGGGGACGTCATCCGCACCGATCCGGGCACGGGGGCCCTTGTAGACCCCGAGTCGAAGGTTGAGGTCTTTGTGTCCAAGGGCCCCTCAGAGGTCACCATTCCCAAGGATTTGGCGGGAAAAACGGAGGCCGAGGTGCGTGACAATCTCGCCGCGCTGAACTTGGTATTCAGCTCCAATGACTTCGTCACGGATCCCACCATCGCCGCAAACCTTGTGGTGACAAGTGATCCGGCGCCGGGCAAGAGCGTGGCCGTAGGTACCAGCGTTACCTTGAAGATCTCCAATGGTCAGGTGGTCATGCCGTCACTGTTTGATCTCACCAAGGATCCGGAGAAGGTGAAAGAGGCGGTAATGGCAGCGCTGAAGAAGGCCTCACCCTATTTGGAGCCTGAATGGGAAGAGGTTGAAAACTCGGTGGTCACCCCCGGTATGGTGACAAATCAGTCGGTATCCGCCGGGAATAAGGTGGGGCAACGAACCACTGTTGTCATTACCCTGGCCAAGGCTCCCGAGCCGGTAGAGCCGTCACAGAGCGCCACGCCCAGCGCAACGCCGTCGGCAACGCCGTCGGCGACGCCTACACCGCGCGCTCCGGCCTCGAAGAAACATTAACCAGCAGTCCGGCGCTCATGCGTCGGCCTAGCTGTTGATGAGCGGGCTCAAGGTTGCAGCCGTCGCCGCAGCACCGGCCAACCCCAAAGATTCGAGCCAGTTGCCCACCATGAGGTAGCCGCCCTGGGTGAGCACAGACTCCGGGTGGAACTGTACCCCGCACAAGGGCGCATGCTTGTGCGCCAAGCCCATGATCACGCCGTCGGCCGTCTCTGCGGTAATGTCCAGAACCGCCGGGATTGTCTCGCGCACAGCTGAGAGTGAGTGGTATCGGGTGGCTGTGACGGGGCTCGGAAGCCCGGCAAAAACACCAGTACCGTGGTGGAGCACGTCGCTGGTCTTGCCGTGCATGAGCTGCTCAGCATGGGTGACGACGCCGCCATAGGCTTCGGCAAGTGCCTGGTGGCCCAAACATACGCCCAGCATCGGCTTGGCGTTCTCGCCACACCATTTGATGAGCTCGATGCAGACACCAGCCTCGGCGGGGGTGCCCGGGCCGGGTGAGACCAAGACACCGTCGCGCGCAGAAGCGAGTTCAATGGCCTCCGCCAAGGTGACATCGTCGTTGCGCACCACTGTTGTCTCGGCACCCAGTTGCTGCAGGTAGCCAACCAGGGTGTACACAAAACTGTCGTAGTTATCTATGACAAGAATCCGTGTGGCCATCTTAGGATCCACCACCAATCGTGGAGTCGGTCAGGGGGTTGAACTGTGACAACCAGGGGAAGGTGAACTGCATGAGGACGAATACGGCCGCCAGCGCGAACAGCACAGCGGTGATGATGCGGAACCACAGGGGCCCGGGGAGGTGTCTAAAGATCCAGCCGTACATTCTTAGCCTTTCTGATTCGCTGCAACTTGGGCGGCAATGGCGGCGGGCGGGCCAGCACTGGCTGGCTGCCACGACTCGAGGATCGAGTAGGCAATAATGCGTTCCTCGGCCCCAAACCTGGGATTGCAGCTGGTCAGGGTCAAGAAACGCTCGGTCGCCTTCGCCTGCGGCTGGGTGGGCACCGGCAGCAAAACATCGCCGCGGCCGGGCAGCACGATCTGGTTGTTGCGGAACACGTACGTGTAGTAGCCATCCTTGGTCTGGATGTAGATCTTATCGCCGGGGACCAAGGTGTGGATGGCATCCAAAACAGCGCCGTGGGTTTGCCTGTGGCCGGCCACGGCAAAGTTTCCAACACCGCCTGGCATGGTGGAGCTGTCATAGCGGCCCAGACCCAGGGTGTCCAGCTGCGCTTGTGCCACACCCTCCACGAGTGGACGGCTGTAGTTTTCGCCAAAACGGGGAACGTAGGCGATGCCAAAAACGGTGCTGGGCAGTTCCGGGACGGCCATGACCTTGGGCGGACCAAAATCGGTGGGTGCATCCGGGGCGAGGGGAGTCACAGGTCCTTGAAACTCCTGCGAAAACTCTGAAACGGCAGCTTCCTGGGCCGTGTTGGCTTCAATGTTGGTCCACCACAGCTCCCACACCACAAACAACAGCAAAACGACTCCGCCGGTGATGAGCAGTTCGCCGATGACTTGAACTAAAGTGCGGAAGAAGCCTTGCTTGGGGCGCTGGGCGCGCTGACGGCGGGCGGCACGTTTGCGCCGCGTGCGCAGCTTCTCGTTATCGGAGATCAGCTCATCGACACCCACGGCTGATTCGGCATGGCTTGGCGATCGAACCACGCGGGTCTCCTGACTGAACTTGAGCGGTAATGTCACGCAATCCGCGGCTGCACCAAATGCAGCTAGAATTACGTCAACAATACCGGCAGTTCGCCGCCTTGGAATAATTTACCCCGCAACACCACAGCTAAATGAACTGCCGCACACCCACCCAGTTGATCATTATCAATCGATCACAATGTCAAGGAGCTCCTGTGCCCGAGTCAAAATCGCGTCCTCGCCCCACAAAGGGGCCAGCCACCACGCCCTCTAGTAAGACACAGAAACCCAACGCTGTATGGTTCCTCCCCGTCATGGTCACGTTGTTGTTGCTGGGACTGGCGTGGATCATCACGTATTACATCTCCGACGGCACCTTGCCCGTCCCGAGCATTGGCAACTGGAATATCGGCATTGGTTTCGGCATTGCCTTGGCCGGGTTCATGATGACCACGCGCTGGCGCAGCTAGTCCCCGGAGTCTTCTTCATCCCCGGCGTCGCTTTGAATGTAGCGACCCTTTGAATCCTCTGCGGCACGGCCAGGAACGTCTCCGGCCGTGCCGTAGTCGCCTTCAACAAACTGCCCGAGCTCGGAACTGTCGTCAGCGCCCTCCGAGCCTGCGGGCCCGTAATCACCCTCCACGTAGCGACCGTCCGAGTCTGCGGCTTTGTGGCCCGCCTCGGAGCCAGCCTTTCCGTAGTCACCCTCGTCGTAACGTCCGCGATCCACATCTTCCTTAGACATTCTGCTGCCCTACTTTCTACGGCACCGCGCCAGACTTGTTCAGGCGTCATTGCCGTCCTGCTTCTGAGTCTAGGCGGATTGCGATCCTGTGCACAGCACCGCACTAGACCCTGAGGGCACAACAAGGGCCCCTGCCGGGGGATGGCAGGGGCCTTTACGCCTTTCGGCCCGGACGTTGCTGCGGCAACCTTCTTGACATCCAATGTTCCGGTGGCCGCCTGGACCGCTGGCGATCCCAGCGAACAGCTGTAGCCCACCACAAAATCTTGAGTCCTCTTGATGAAGCCGCCTGTGGGCCCGGCAACTCTCTTGGTCACTGTGGAGTTCGCGCCACAGGGATTCTGGCGATGGTGGTGGAAGACCCAGCTTGAATGCTGAGGTTCCCCGAGTATCCGGAACCGCAATTGTAGGTGCCTGTGTACTATTTGCCAGATCCGGTGAACCCGCTCTCTGCATCATTGAGTACTTTGGTGAACGTGCAGGTGATACTTGGTCTTGCTGGGTTCAGTGCGGCCCCCACGTTGGTCAGAGTCATGGTGCGTCCAGACGTGGTGATCCCCGAAACCGGCTGAGGATTTGAATTGCCGTCCAGCTGTGTACATGCCAATGAGCTGAGCGACCAGCGGGAGTCGCTTACCGCTCCTTCGATCACGGTGGCTGCGTCTGACGTACCCAAACAACAGTGGCGCAAATACAGGCGCCTGTGATGGAACCTTCGTTAGCCCAGAAATCATTCTTTACACTACTGGCCATGGTGGCGGGGCAGGTAGCGGTACTGGTGGGCACAAAACCCTCTATGACCAACCTGTAACTCAGACCATCCTTGGTGATGGCTTGATCAGAAACCGAAGAGGAGAACTTGCTCTGGTCCCGGCATGAGCCCGAATCACCTGAAGGACATGGATTTTGGTTGTTGGGAGTCACCCACACTTCCCAGGGGAACGTCAGCGTTGGCTTGTTGTCGAACCCCGTCAGCTCAATCTTGAGGTTTTCGGTGAAATCGTCGGAGGTGAGGCTGCTGCTGGACACGGAAGTGATGTCGCGGTTGACCTTGGCCACGGGAAAGTCCACACCGTCATTGACGGCTACGCTTCCGGAAGTGGGCTTGAGGCCTACGGCGCTCTGCGCAGAATCACTGTTAGCGCTGGTAATAACGTGATTCCCTGGTGAGCGCTCACTGCAGTCTCGTGCACCGTGCCCACTGAGCGATTCACTCGTGGACATGGTGGTGGTCGTCTAACGAGGACTGCCGCCAACGTTGGGGCTTGTCCCGCCTGCCGCCTGGTAGGTTATGCAGTTGCTGCTGGCATTTTCTGAGGCCGTGTTCCCTCCCATAGACGTAACGGCCTCTGGGTCATAATGGTCTTGTGGTCGCTGACGACTGCCTTGAGAGCGAGTGTGGAAATCGGGGCTGCCGACGCGGGCAGGGCTTCGCCCATCCCATCCGCTTGGCTGCGGATTTCGGTGCCGACGCAAAAAAGCTATACATGACAAACTCACCCGCGAGAGACCTAGCGCACGGGATGTGCCGCATCATGCTAGGAGGGGGCGTGCGTGTTTAAGGGTGGTGAGAATCCGAGGCTGTTTAAGAGGGATGGACGGTGAAGCCTGGTTATGAGTAGTAAGTACCGGAGTCCTGCTCGGCTACTTCCAGTCCACCGTTCATTCTGGCCGCGAGTTGCTCCCTGGACTGAATATCCAATTTGATGAACGTCCTGTACAGGTGGCCTTCAATGGTGCGCAGGGAAACGTTCAGCCGAGCTGCAATGGAGTTGTTGGATTGTCTCTGCGCAACCAGCAGTGCTATCTGATGCTCCCGGCGGGTCAGCTGGGGTTGGTCGATGGTTTGAAAGACCGGAGACGCAAGCCCTGGCATCTGCTCACGCATGGCCACCACTTTGCTGGCAGTCTTACGACTCTTGTGGACTTTTCCGCTGTCGTTGAACTTCTTTTGAGCCTGGCTGGCCAGTTCAACGGCAATGAGTTCAAAACCGTAGTTCATGGCCATATTGCTGGCCTTGTCGAGCCCCGCAGGCTCCTGAGTGCGCAGGGCCCTGGACCATTCTTCAAAGAATTCCTTGCTTCCGGACTCCAGCAGCGCCGCCACCTCGACAAGCCTGAGCACGGCACCACCATCGCCCAGACGAACCATGAGCGACAAAACTGTCAGCTCAATGCCGAGATAGTTTTCACTCACACATTGTCGTTGCAGGTGCCTTAGCCGTGCCAGTCCCAGCTCGGACTGACCGGCCATGAATTGTGCGGCGGCGGCGTATGCCGCCCCCTCCAAGTAGTAGAACTTGTTACTGCGTCGATTTAGGGACGCCAACTGCGCCAGTCGTTCCTGCGCGCCTACGGTGTCTCCGCGCATTGCTAGGCAGTATGCCAGCAGCCCAAGCGCCGTGTGCAGCACTGACCAGGGATCGTAGTCGGTCAAAGCCCCCACTGCTGCGCCCAAGGCGATTATGGCTTCCTCAATGTGACCGCGTCTGCAGTGCATCAGGGCAGCAGCCAAGTCCCGCAGTCCGCCGGAAAACAGCATGAGGTCTGGATTGACAAAGGTTGACGGTTCAAGGGCACCGCGCGCGTGGTCCCACGCGCCGTCGTAGATAAGGGCCGCAACAGATCTGGCATAGGCCAGAAGGGCAAGGTCCGGACGCGGGAACCCGTCAGGATGGTCCAAATCGGCAATGACCTCAGTGGCCATGAGCACGGCCGACCTCATCCGGCCGGTGGCGCTGAGAATCTCACACAACAACGATTTCAAGGTGACTTGATCGCTGAGATTGTCCGTTAGCGGGTGCCGCAACAGCGCCTCAATACTCGCACGTGCCCTTTCAGTGTCCCCAACCGCCACATCTTTGGAAGCACGCAGGATAAGGACTTCGATGTCTGCACGGCTAGCGGATGCGTGCAAGGGAACAGGTGAAAAACGGCTCTCGAAACGTTTCAGGGCGCCATCAAAGGTGGCTTCGTAGTTCAAATCCGAAAGGTGGCTCAGATGCACTGCACGTAAAGCGCTGGCGGCAACCTCCGGTGTTGTCGCCAGCTGAAAAGCCTGCAACGCGAGCGTGCGTGCCCTATCCGGCAGGTTCTGGTTAAGGCTGGCTATGGAGTGCTGCGCCAACAATGCCACGGCGTGCTCGGCACCAACTTTGATGGCGCAAAATTGTAGGGCTTCCAGAGGGCGCATAAGCTGGTTGGCCCAGGTGGCTGCGGCCAAGATCCGCCCATCACTGACGGGGACCCCACAGTCCAGGGACCATCTGGTCGAGTTGATGACGGATTCCGGATCGGCCTGCTCCGCCAGCGGAAAGAACTTGGAAACCTCAGCAAGCAGCCGGCGGCTGCTTCCCATCGGAACCGCAGCTCGAATGGGCGGGGCCGTGGCGGCCCGCGCCAGGCACATGGTGAGGCAAGCGCCGGGCACAATGACAACCAATTCGCGCTGTTGAATGTCATCCACTGCTTCGGGACTGGTCAAATCAAGGAGCACATCCAGCGGCAACGGACCGGCCAAGGCCAGAATCTCAATAATGCGGCGGGATTGCGCCGGCAGGTGGTTCAGATCCATCTGCAGGTACTCCCAAGACTCCGAGCCCAGGCGATCGCCCGGGTGATCCAGAATCCACACATTGTTAACTTGGCGCAGCGACCCCTCCTCCTGGGCGCCAGCCACCAGACCATTCAGGACCAGCGGATTCCCGCCCGAGCGGCTCGTTAGATAGTCAGCGGACGGGCGCGCCACCTTTCCGCCCAGCAGTCCCTCAAGGAAGTCTTGAACATCCTCGGGTTTTAGCGGCGCCAGTTCAAAGCGAGACAGGTGCCCGTCTCGCCACAGCTCACGCAGATGGCTCTGATGGTCGCCGTGCTGATCCACCAGGATCATTTTTGCACTCGATGACATGACTACTTGAAGGATGATGGCCGTGCTTTGGGCATCTAAGTGTTCAGCATTGTCGACCATCAACAGCACTTGGCTTGCGCTCTTGGCCGACGTTTGGATCTGATCTAGGAGGCCGTTCAAAACTTCATAGTAATCATTGCTGCGAACCACGCTGGTGCCCACTCGCGCATTGACAGCACCAAAGGGAATGGCCGCCAACGATTTGCTGGCGGAGAGCCTGATTGTTACCACATCCGGGCCAAGGGCGGCCAAAAGTTGCCCGAGTATCCATGTTTTTCCCGCGCCACGGGAACCTACTATGAGGACGCCCCTCGAGGTGCTGTCCGTCAGTAGCTCAACAATCTCCCCAACGTTTGCGCCGCGAGCCACGAATCCCCATTTCATGAATCTAAGGCCTGTGCCGCAAGCCCATACTTGGCAACAACGCTACCAACGCTGGCAGCGTGTTGAGTTGAGACCGTCAAATCTGTCCCTAGTCTAGGGATGTGTTGGCGACTGTGTCGATGGGCAGAACTATTTGTGTACGATCCCGAGCTGCCTGTCACTAGATGGCGGCGTTGGGGTTCGTAGCAAGGGCAGCACTTCATCAGTCGCTGACGAACGGCCGAACGTGTGTGGGTCTTGCCCCGTTTACGGCCCGGCAGCTTGGAGCCGCTCGGAGCACGATTGGACCCTTACGAGCCGTACCCGGGTCCACGTCCACGTCGGTCACGCAAACTCCTGCCCGGTTCAGCAGAACCCTGGCACGCACGGCAGCTCTGTCGGGAGGGCCTAGTTTTCCTCCCGGAAAGTGAGAGCTTGGCACCACGGGGGTTCAATGGGTGTCCGTTTCTACACTGAAGTTCTGTTTCCACTGATGGCTTCGCAGCGGCACGCCGGGGCAGAATGCGTCGCTTGTTGAGGACTTGTTGCCGGGCTGTGGCGGGTGCCGCAAGTCAGACGGCTCCCGCCACTTCCTTGGTTATGCTTGGTTGTCCTGGAGGCGCACCAGCATCTTCCCGGTATTGACGCCGTCGAACAGGTCGATAAGGGCCTGCGGGGCGTTTTCGAGTCCGTCAACCACTGTCTCGTCGTAGCTGATGGTTCCAGCAGCCAGCCAGGCTGACATCTGCTGCGCGAACTCTGCGGCGTGCTGTAGCTGCCCACCGACCAGGAAGCCACGGAGGGTCAACTGCTTGCCGATGGCTGCTACCAGATTCCGCGGAGCGGCCGGCGGTTCGGTGGCGTTGTACTGGGAAATTGCGCCGCACATGGCCACGCGGCCGCCCACATTGAGCTCCGCCAGCGCGGCCTCGAGATGTTCCCCGCCCACATTGTCAAAGTAGACGTCGATCCCGTGCTCCCCGGCGGCTTCCTTATAACTGCTCCCGGACGGGGCCGTCGTTGTAGTTGAAAGCGGCATCGAATCCCAGCTCGAGCAGGCGGGCCACCTTGTCCGGTGTGCCTGCGCTGCCGATCACACGCGAAGCACCCATCACTTTGGCAATTTGGCCCACGAGGGAACCGACTGCGCCGGCAGCACCCGAAACGAAGACGGCATCCCCGGCTTTGAACTCGGCCACTTTAAGCAGACCGGCATACGCTGTCAGGCCGGTCATGCCCAGTGCCCCGAGGACTGCCGACGCCGGAGCAAGATCCGTACGCGCCAATGTGGTTGCCTCAGCATCCACCACAGAATACTCTCGCCAGCCGAGTTGGTGCACGACGACGTCCCCCACCTTTCGCCCTTCGGCTCTGGACGCGATCACCTCACCCACCGCACCGCCGTCGAGCGCTGCCCCCAACGCAAACGGCGCTGCGTAGGATTTGTCGTCATTCATGCGCCCGCGCATGTACGGATCCACGGAGATGTAGAGGTTGCGGACCAGGACCTGGCCATCCTGGATCTCCGGGACAGCGGATTCGGCCTTCCGGAAGTTTTCCGGAACAGGGCGGCCGGAGGGCCGCGAAGCCAGCCGGATCTCGCCGGTGGTGGAGGGAAGCGTGACGGGCTGATGTGTTGCGGGGGCGCTCATGCGGCCACCTCCAGCATCGTGAAGTCGACGTTGATACCTTCGCCGGTGCGTGCTTTGCCGTCGCGGCCTTCGCCCGAGGCCAGGGCCGCGGCAGTGTAGAGAGTCTTCAATTGCTTCCCGTTTTGATTGATCGGACGTGCGTTGATTGGACGTGCGAGCGGGTGATTCAGCACGAGCAGCGCAGTGCTGCGGTGAGCATGCCCAGCACGTCGCTACCGGGTGGGTTGGAGTTCTTCGATAGTGCTGAGAAGTTGCTGGGCGGATGAGACTGGGCTTCCGATCCTGACCGGTCCTTCTGAGGTGTGAACCAGGAGAGTGGGTAGCTATTCACCTCCAGCTCGGTAGCGCGTTCCTGTTCGGCGATGGCTTTGGTCCGTGTGTTGGGGTCGGCGTAGAGCCTTGCGACGTGGTCGGAATCCAGGCCGGTGTCGGCGGCGATTCGCAGGTAGGTGGCACTTTCGGAAAGGCTGAGCCCGTCCACTTAGAAGGCGCGCTGCATTGCTACGGCCATCTCGAGGCCCCGCCCGCCGGATGCTTCCTTGAGTGCTACGAGGCCGGTGCCCGCGTCGTCAGAGTCGAGCAGGTGAGTGCCGGCTTCGAGAACAGCTAGGTAGGCATCCCCGAAGGCTACGCCGGTGAGCGTTTCAATTCGGCGGTTGGCGGCGGGGATGTGCGCCAAGGAACCGATGGGGCTGGCGCGGTGACCGCTGAACAGGCCCCCGCTGATCACCTCAATGGTGATGTTTTTGTTCTTCGCGACTTCATGGAGTGCGGGACCGAAGCCGTAGCACCATCCGCAGTAGGCGTCGAAGACGTATGTCAGGTGGTGTGTGGTCATGGTGTCCTCTGCTGGGAAGTGTAGGAGTCACGCTGTGATTGACCCGGTCAGGTCTTCGAGCTCACGGTGTGGGGATGCTCAGTTGGCGGCAGTGAACCGAGTCCGCCGGTGAGCAGGGTTCTCGATCTCGTCGAGCATGGCGGCGGCGTAGTCCTGGGTGGAGATGCTGTCACCGGCGGGGGAATCCTTCGCGATGGAGTAATTGCCGGTACGTACACCAGGCTGGATCAGCGGCGCAGGCGCAAGCATGGTCCAGTCCAAGTCCGCAGGGGACGCTATGACGGCATCATAGGCGGCAGCCAGGGTGATGGCTTCAGCCTTGTACGCTTCAGGGAAGTCCGGGGTGTCAACCAAGCGAACGTTATCGACCTTGAGCGCCCCGGCTCCTCCGACAATCAAGAGCCTGGTGTCCCCGGCACTGCTGTACGCGGTTTGCATGGCCAAAAGCCACTCGTGGTGGTCGCCACCTGTGCGGCTGGGGCCCGTAGCCAGCACGACTGCGTCATGCGTTGCCGAAATCTCTGCAAATGTCTGGGCATCAGCGAGGTCGGCTGATCGCGAGTCCGCACCAGCAACCTCTGCGCCCTTGCGGGAAATGGCCGTCACCTGATGGCCGCGGGTGAGGGATTCGTTGACGATCTGGCCGCCGACCATGCCGGTTGCTCCGTATACTGCAATTTTCACTTGCGCTCCTCGATGTTTGGTATCCTTGCTAACAACCCAACAGTATCCATCTGATACTGATAGCTTCAAAGGAACTCAGTTACCCCATGGATACCAACGAACCATCAGCGAACATTTTCGATCCCGACTGCCCCTCACGCGTCGTCTTCGAGCGCATAGGCAACAAATGGGCGTCACTGGTCGTCCAGGTTCTCGTCGATGGCCCGGTGCGCTTCACGGACCTGCGGAAGATGGTGAGTTCTGTAACGCCCAAGGTGCTCACGCAGACCCTGCGTGCCCTGGAACGCGACGGACTGATAAGCCGCACGGTGTATGCACGGGTCCCTCCCCGGGTGGATTACGAGCTGACCGAGATGGGCCGTTCCCTTTTGGGTCCCCTGACCCAACTCCGGGACTGGGCCGAGAACCACGTACCCAACATCCTGGAATCCCGTGACAAATACGATGAGAATCTAGACCAGCAACTATTGGCGGGCCACTGACAAAGACCATTCAACCGACGCCACGATCCCGCACACGGCCCCGTCATCCCCGTAAAGCGCAGCAATACCAACGTCGGTGAAGCTGCACAGACGGGCTGCCAGTCCCCCGTGATGGTGGGGCTGCCAGGCGGTGTCGGCGATGACAATGTACTCGGTGGTGGTGCAATCGGCGAGGCCTTCAGTCCCGCCCGTCACTGACAGGCCACGACCCCTGGCCACTGACCCCTGGGAACTAGTTGTCTACTGCGCCGTCCCAGCGAATCTCGGAGTCGAGGCTAGCCTCGGTTTCGGCGGCAGCCTTGGCCATGGTGCTGCGGCGGATGACTGGGGTGCGGGGGCTGTCGTCGAAGACCAGACGGGTGACGTCGGGGCGGGCGTAGTGGCCTGCCGGGTCGACGGTGTTCTTGGCCAGGTCGATGTCCGAGAGATCGATGTCAGCGTAGACAATGCCTTCCTGGGTCGGGTCCAGCGGCTCTGTGATCAGGCCCGAATGAGGGCCGTAGACACGCGCATAGCCGCCTCCGCCTGTATAGACCGGCGTTGGCCCTCCGTCGGCCGTCGGGAATTTGCGGGCCCCGTCATCGGACATGATCTGAGAGGCGGTGACGACGCGGCGCCGCCTTCGAGTGCGTAGGTCTGCGAGCAGGCCATGATGGTTTCGGAGCTGAGGGCGGGCACGTTTCCAAGTATCCCGAGGCAAGGCCAGCCCGCGATGTGGAGCTGCTCATTCTGTGCGTACATCGCGTACTTCGTCAGCGGCTGCAGGTGTTCGAAGCACTGCAGGGTCCCGAGACGGCCAGGGGCAGTGTCGACGGCTTTGATGCCACTGCCGTCACTTTCCCCAAAGAGGGTCCGCTCTGCATGCGTGGGTTTGAGCTTCCTGCGATGCAAGATAATCTCCCCGTCGGGGCCGATCACGGCCTACGACATGTACAGCGATCCGCCGTCCTTTTCGCTGAAGCCGACAACAACAGTGATCGAATTCCGCTGGGCGGCTTCACGGATTCTGGCTATCTGCGGCCCGTCGATGGCGGGAGAATTGGCGTGGTACCGGGCCACAAACCCCATCTGCTCATACACCGGGTAAGACCAGAGGAACACGGGATAGCCGGGTATCCACGTCTCGGGAAACGCCACCAAGTCCGCACCCCCCAGCCGCTGCCTCACCAATCAGGTCAATGGTCTTATCCGGTGTCGCTTCCAGATCCAACCAAACCGGCTCGGCCTGAACTGCAGCGACGCGCACCTTTTCGCTCATCATTACTCCTCATATACTTAGAAAGTGCTCCAATTTTATGATGTGGATCACCTCAGGTCGTTGGCAACCTCTGCACACCCACCGACGATTCCTGCACTTAGATGCTTCTCTTGATGAAACAGGTGCTCGCTGCTTGAGATTCGAAAAGGACACAATGACGGAGCTAACCGTGACCGACGTCCTTGCTTGGCAGGACGCTGCCAGCCGGGCATTCGTGCCGCTGCTGTGCACGACTACCGGGCCGAATTTCGTCGCGCACCTTGAGTCGGTTCCACTGTCCGACGGCGTCTCTCTGACACACGTGCGGTCAGGGCCTCTCCGCGTGGAACGTACCGAACGACTCGCACGTCAAAGTGATGGCGACGACATCCTCATGTCGTTACAGCTACATTCGACCGGGGCCGTCCACCAACATGGACGGACGGACGGCCGCCCTCGTCCCTGGAACAGCCGCCCTGTATGAGATAAATCAGCCCTACCTACTGGACCAGCCACAATCCGGGCAGGACCTCATTGTCCTTCGCGTTCCCCGCGAACATCTGGGTCTGAAAGATCGGTTTGTCACTGACCTTTGCCGACGAACAATGGATCAATCAGTCCCCGGCATGGCTGCCTTCACAGGCTACATCGCCGGGTTGATGGCGGGCCGCGCCCAAATGACTGACCGCGCCCGTCAGGAGTTAGGGCATATCAGTACAGACCTACTATCGCTGGCCCTCCGCGCTCTCGCCGGACTCCAGCAGACCTCGTGGGGCGACGACCAGACCCTGCTTGAATCCGCTAGGTCCCACATCAGGCAACACCTCGCGGATCCGGACATTTCCGTTGAACAGCTGGCCCACGTCCACAGCGTTTCCGTCCGCAAACTCCACGGAATATTCGCCGCGACCGGGGAAACACCAGCGGCCTACGTACGACGCCGCCGGATGGAGCGTGCAGTGGCGCTCCTAGCCGCCCGGCCACAAACCCACCAAAGCGTGGGATCGATTGCCAGCACATGCGGATTCCGCGACACCTCCACGTTCACCCGGGCCTTCACGCGCACCTACCAGTGCACGCCCACACAATGGCCACTCGTCGCCGGCCGGAACGAAGAATTGCCGTGAGCCCCTCCGCATGGCCAGACTCCAAGGACTGGACCTTCCTATCCCTAGCAACCATTCCGTCGCAGCCAAAACAGCACTATTGCCACGTTGGCTAGAAACGGTCCCTATCCAAAAATACCTGCCGCCAGCGGGCGAACCGACATGCCGCAACCGGCTATTTCTGCATCGCTGTTGACACCTGAACCTGAACGTCGGTCGGGCAGCCGATTCGCGACGGGTGACACTTGGCCCTGAACCGCTGAGATTCTCAGTTTCGTGTCACTTTCATTCCACGGCGCCACATACGGGCTCGGGAAAGGATCTCTGAGATGACATCGGTTTTGGCTTCCGCGTAGTAATTCACGTCGGCCCACTGTTGCTGAGCAAGACCCTTTTTCGTTGTCACATACAAGGCGCGGTCCCTCTCATCCACACGAAGCCAATCGCGAAGATCCTGATAGTTGGAAACAGCAGGGTCTTCAGCCGAGAACAAGTGAAGGTGGACATTCTTGGCAGGAGTTCTCAACATGCGGTGGCCGGTCTCTCGGACTCTTAGGACGAACCCAGCCGTCTGGAGTCTTTCCAGATAAGCCGTCTCGTCCTCCACATCTTCAACCGTCATCAAGATGTCAATGATAGGTTTCGCCGCCAGCCCAGGGATCGATGTCGATCCAATGTGTTCAATGGAGAGCGCGCCCTCCCCAACCGCCTCCTTGATAGCTAGGGCCAAGGCGTCGAAAGTAAAGTGCCATTCCGGGTCATATTCCACGATGACGATTGGGCGTTCCTCGCGGCCGCCAATCAGGACAGCGTCCAGGTGATCATCTGATTCGGTTCGCATGGACCCATCATGCCATTGCCTCCACCAGAGCCGAGAGGCTGCGCGACGGCAGTGGCATTAGGTCGTTCGCCAGCCACTGCACGCGTCATTGCAGGAGTCGCACACACAACCGCAACAGCCAACTGCGTGGTTCCCCGCCACAGTCCGCTCAAGAAGGGCAAAAGTCCTATGTCGTCGATCTATGCGGATGCCCGCATAGATCGACGAATTTGGCTACCTTCCCATCGACACCGAAGGAGCCAGAGTCCTCTTCCAAGTCCTCGCCGACGGCTACGAAAAACGCAGCCCAATCATCACCACCAACCTCGAATTCTCCCACTGGGGAACCGTGTCCGGCGACAACAACATGGCCGCCGCAGCCATCAACAGAATCGTCCACCACGGCCGACTCGTGCAATTCCGCGGCGAGTCCTACCGGGTCAAACACGCACTCATGAAATAGCAACCAGCTCAAACGGCCGGAAATCACGCCTACATGGCAGGATTCTTAGCGCTGAAACGGAACACTCCTGAACTCGGTCACCCGAACTACTACGACTTGCGCCCTAATTTCCCTATATGCCGAGGGCTATCCGGATTCATGAGCGAGTTCCGGCGACCATAAGCGAAGTAGATCACCAGGCCCACAACCAGCCAGACGGCAAACCGAAGCCATGTCTGCCAGTGGAGTTGGGACATGAGGAGGGCAGATGCTAGGACGCCGAAGGCTGGGACCACAGGCATCCACGGCAGACGGAATGTGCGTGGCGCGTCGGGGCGCTTGTAGCGGAACACGATGACGGCAATGCACACCACAACGAACGCGGCCAAGATACCGATGTTGGTGAGGTCAGCCACTTCCTTGATGGGAAACACTCCAGCAAGGAACGCCGAGGCAATGCCCGCGATCCATGTAACGCGTTGAGGCGTGCCATGACGGTCCGTCTTGGCAAACCAGCCGGGCAACAGGCCGTCACGGCTCATCGAGAACCAGACGCGAGTGACTCCCAGGAGGAAAGTGAGCATCACGGTAAGGATTGACAGGACCGCGAAAACGGAAATGATGGTGGCGATCACCGGCAGTCCCACACTGCTGAACGCCGAAGCGAAGCCGGCAGTGGGATCAATGTCCTTGTAGTTCTGCATACCAGTGAGCACGAGCGTGGCGGCAACATAGAGCAGCATGGCGATAATCAAGGACAGGACGATTGCCTTGGGCATGTGCTTTCTGCCATCCTTGGCTTCCTCCGCTGCGGTGCTCATCGCGTCATATCCGAAGACTGCGAAAAAGACAGTAGCGGCTCCAGCCAATACAGGCCCGAAGCCACTGGGCATGAACGGGTTGAAGTTTTCAGTGTTGATATAGAAAACCCCCAGTCCGATGATGAAAAGAATCAAGACAACCTTGATGGCAACGGCCACCAGTTCGAAACGGCCGAATGCCCGTGTTCCCCGGCTCAGGATCCAGGTCACCAAAAGGCACACCAGGATAGCCGGGAGGTTGATGATGCCACCGGTGCCCGCATCCGGGGTGGAGGACATCCATGCGGGCATGTGGATGCCAATTCCTGAAAGGAAAGCATCAAAATAGCCGGAGATTCCGATTGCCACAACGGCAACAATTGCGATGTATTCCAGCAAGAGGTCCCAGCCGATGAACCAGCCAATGATCTCCCCCAAAGCCACATATCCGTAGGTGTATGCCGAACCTGCACGTGGGATCATCCCGGAGAATTCGGCATAGGACAAAGCTGCCGCGCCCGAGGCTAGCCCGGCAATCAGGAACGAGATGAGGACTGCCGGGCCCACGCCGGGGTTATTGGCATCTCCGTGAGCGACAAGGCCCGCCAGCGAGAAAACACCGACGCCGATTATGCCTCCGACCCCGATGGCCGTCAGCTGCCACAAACCTAGGCTTTTGAAAAGTTGGCTGTTCTTGCTTTCTTCCTCAATGTCATCGATGGGCTTTCGCCTCATCACGGACTGGGAAGCGGGTTCTTGATTCATCGAAGTTCTCCTGGCAGTTGAGTGCACGTTGGGCCCGCACCACACTATGCGATGTAGCTCACATTAGAAAAGCGAATTCTTGTAATCAGTATTGGTTACTTTAAGTGATGAATCGAATATTCTCGGGATAAGTAGATGGGGTCTGCGGAGGGTCGCTTGAACCTGCCGTACGTTGACGTCCGTTTCCTCAAGCGACCCCTGGACCGGAATTGCCAACCACCAACCCGTATTTGCGGGCAGATCTCATGGCCATATCCGGGCATTCATGCTGGCCACCAGCGGGCAGATTACATGACCGCTGGTGGGCAGAAGCTCATGGCCCTTGACACATTTGCATCGATGATCTCCTGAAGCCATAGGGTAAGGCCGGGTTCGATCGCGTCATAGAAATCCGCGTAAGCGGCGTCAGCGACGTACATTTTGCCCAGACACACATGCATCGAGTGAGTGCAGTGGAAGTAGTCACTGATCGACGCCCGGTGCCACTCGGCCAGACTATTGGCCTGGGCGCTCCCGGCACCGAGACCCGCACGTTTCGCCGCGGCCAGGTCGTCGCTGATCCCTGAAGTAGTCTCTGCAACCCGACGCCAATCATCGGCTGTCCTTTCCACTGAGCGCTGCGCATACTCGGCCCACTGTGCCGTGTCGCCCCACTGGGTGCGGGCTTCCTCCGGCCACGACGGCTGCCAGTGCTGACCGAAAATTGCGACCTGCTCTTCGGCTGAGAGTAGAATTCCAGCGCTAGTGGCCTCGATCATCCGATCAACTGATGCGACCATCCCTTGCAAGCGCGAAATGCGTTCGACAAGTTGCGCGCGCTGTGTTCGCAGGGATTCCTCGGCCTCGATCGCAGAGGTATCCAGAAGTTCCTCGATCTTCTCGAGGGGCCCGAGCTCGCGGTAAATGAGCACACGATGAATGCGAGCTACGTCAGCAGATGAGTAGAGCCTGTAACCACCGAGGGTCCGTTCAGACGGGCAGACCAGCCTCATCGCATCCCAGTGGTGAAGTGTCCGGACTGTCACTCCAAGTTTCGATGCAACGGACCCCACTGTCAGACCGCCTGAACTTGTGGTTTCAAAAACGGATTCGCGCGTCATAACACTCATTCTGCCAGTGGAGCCGGTTGACTGAGTGGCAATCCAGTCCACCCCTGGATTGAAGTCTGCAATCCACAAGCAGTCCAGCTCCAACAGATACTCGTTAGTCAGCAACGCACTGGTGGGAGTTGACCAAAACAAGCCGGGAAATCTCCTCCGGCTACGGTAAGTGGCGGTTTCCGCACGAGCAACCCGCGGAGCACAGCGTCCGCGTCAGCCTAGCTGAAACACAGGTATACATCTCCCTACCGATGCAGCGGTAACGCAAAGAAACGTTCTGACCCTGAACTTCGGCCAGGCCACCAGTATGCGACCAGTAATACGAGTTCCGGACTGGTGACAACTAGTACCGGGTCCTACGTACAGGTAGGATTCCGAGCTGTCTGTCACCAGCGGATCGCCCTGACCTGCGACAATATCCAGCTCCCAGTCCCTGGAGTTCCCAGTTTCGTGTCACTTTCCTATAGGGAACATCCGGGATTGTCGCCAGGGCGTGAGCACTAGGGTTATGGAATGGAAGAAATCCTCCTGCCTGGCGGCAACGCTACCGATGGTGTGGTGCGCGTCGGATCGACTGTAGGCAAATCATGGACGGCGGCGACTCCGAGTGTGCTCGCTTACATGAGGGCTGTCCACGACACCGGCGTAGATGCTCCTGCCGTCTATGGGCAACAAGTGACAGAATTTGTCCCCGGTCGCCTTGCCATGGACTTGCCCCCACTGTCACTCTCCGAACTGTCCCCGGGTCGGACCCCTAGTGCGCTAATCATGATGCCGGTGCAGCCTACGAGCCAGCCCCTCCGCAACCTGTACCACGCACATTCCGGCACCTGGTGCCGAGCTGATCTGTCACAACGATCTGGCCCCATGGAACCTCCTCATCGAAGACCGCTGGGTGTTCATCGACTGGGACGCGGCCGCACCGAGCACGCGCCTCTGGGATCTCGCGTACGCCACGCAGACATTCACGCTGAACGATGCATCGGCGGATCCACATGTGGCGGCACGCGCGCTGGCGGCCTTCATTGACGGCTATGGCACCAACGACGAACTACGGGCAACGCTCCCCGTCGCCATGTGGCAACGGCAAGCGACACTTGGGATCCTACAAAAATGTAGGATCCCAAGCTGCTTATCATCAGCGAATCGCTCTGACCTGCACTGACACTTCGGGGTAGATCCCCCGAAGTTCTCAATTTCGTGTCACTTTCTTCAGGCAGCATTCCTGAACCGCGCAATCCCGGATGGCGCCCGGACGCCATCACTTCCAGCGGGGACAACAGCCCCGTCCTGCAGAAAGCATCTGGAAGACTGTGAAAATGGGTGAAGAACTACAATTGCAGTGGCTGGTGGATCCTTCGATGGTTGACCCTGAAATACGGATACGGCTTCTGAGATGTTGGCGAGATGTAGCGAATGCAGGAGGCGCCGTCGGTTTCCCTTTCCCACCAGTTACTGACGAGCAGGTGAACTCTTCAATCGACTCCATGGCTGCTTCTCTGAGCCAAGGCATAGACCGGATCCTGCTGGCCACCGTGAAAAGTGAAATTGCCGGCTGGCTTTACCTCGCCGGGAATTCCAGTGAGCTTACATCCCACTGGGCTCGGGTGTTGCGTGTCCAAACAGCTCTCGAATTCCGCGGCCACGGGGTAGGACGTGCCCTCATGAACGAGGTAGCCCGCGCTGCTTCCGAAGACCTCAGTCTCGAACAACTGCACCTTGAGCTACGGTCAGGGATCGGTCTGACCGGCTTTTACCAATCATGTGGTTGGCAAGAAATTGGCCGCTGGCCTGCTTCCCTTCGTTTCTCCGAGGGAGACCGAGACGAAGTACTTATGATGCTGAATCTGCAATGCAACCGAACAACACTTGGTGCCCCACTACCTAGCCCAGGCATGGCTGGCCAAGAATCCTTCAATCCTCAAAGTGATGACACCATATCGAGAATGGTGACACGCCAGTGACACGAAAATGAGAATACTGACAGCCAGCTTGAGAACCTACAAAAATGTAGGATCCCGAGCTAGCTGTCATCATCGAATCACCCTGACCTGCGACGATGCTCGGCCTTCGAAGACTGAAATTATCAATTTCGTGTCACTTTCCTCACAATCTGGGTAAACTTCAGGTGCTTTTACCTAGGGCCGATGCCGTGCTTTGTCCCCTGCCCTCAGGGTGTGCGCGAGTGTCCCCGACTTTCGCCCTACTGTGGTCGGAGATTTCAGCCTGATGGGCCCACGCACGGTAGTCCCGGTGCCTGACGCTCTCCTCATCGTTACCAAGCGACACCAGTGGCGTCATACGCTATCTGCGCGTCGCGGTGTGCTTCAACGTCCTGACGCCTTATCACATGCCGTAGGCTTGCGGGCGGCACTCCGCGTCGCAGGGTGGTCAAGTACAGATCTTCCCTGAGGAGCAGGCATGCGGGTTGCAGCGGGTATCTACCGAATCGTGGGTGCGGCCGCCATCATGGCCGCCGTTATCGCCCAAGGTTTTACCACCGTCACGTTCTTCGCTGAGAACGGCAAGGGTGATGATCCGGGGTTCTACGGGTTCATCAACTTCCTGAGCATGTTCACGATCGACTCGAACGTATTCGCAGCCGTGACCCTGGTGATCGGTGCAGTGATCCTGTTCCGATTCAAGGGCGATGATGCGTACTGGTTTGCCGTGCTGCGAACGTGTGCGGTTGCCTATATGACGGTCACCGGGCTCGTCTACAATCTGCTCCTGCGTAGCATCGAACTTCCCCAAGGCCGCACCCTGGAGTGGGCAAATGAGGTGCTCCACCTCATCGGTCCGGCGATTCTCCTGCTTGACTGGGTTTTTGCCCCCGGCCGCGTCCGTGTGGGTTACAAGAAGGTCGCCGTCGTCGCGATCTTTCCCATCGTCTGGCTCACCTACACACTGCTTCGGGGCCCGTTCGCTATCGATCCCAGCTTCGGGACGGCACCGTTCTACCCGTATCCGTTCCTGAACCCCAGTACGTCTGAGTCCGGTTATCTCTCGGTCGCCATTTACGTCGTGGTGATCGCACTCATTATCTGCGCTGTCGCCGCCGGACTCATCTGGATCAGCCGTCGCCTAGGACGGACAGTTCCGTCTGGCAGCGGCAACCTCACACAGAAGGACCCGGACAACGACCGGGTTGCCAAGAACTGACGACACCGCTGTCTCTACCGGCCGTTCACTCAGGCCCAGGATTTCGATGTTGGACGGGCCTTCCGGGTGACCAAGCTGGTCTGGAGTGTCGGCTCGGCTTGGGCCGGTGATGACGATGGCGGTGTCACCGCCGACCCAGATCCAGTCAATGAGTCCGCTGCGGTGTAATCGGGTGCCCGATGAGGACGAGTGCGAACCCATTGCTTGGGCGCGAGCCAGGCAACTCCTTGCGGAGTTCCACGTCATGTAGGATGCGTGCGTGCTGGACTGCGTTCGAGTTCGACATGGCCGATCAGATCGAGACCTTGGCGCCACGTACTTCCAACGACATGCTCAGTGCGTGGTGTCGTGGTGGGCTGTGCTGGTGGCGAGTTCGCGCCACATCTCCATCTCGGCGGCGACCTGGGCGAGCTTGCCCTCAACGAGGGCCACTGAATCAGCGCCGAGCTGGAGACGCAGCGGCGGCTGAGCGATAGTGCCGATGGTGATGATGGCCGCGGCTCCCTTGATCGGGTCGTTGACCTGGGCTTGGTCGGCGTTCGTGGCCCAGGCGCGGACACTGCCCACGGTGGACTCATAATCGTCGATCGTCTGATCAGTCCGCGACAGCGAGCTGCCTCCAAGGAAGTCCGTGCGAAAACTCCCCGGTTCGACGATCACCACGTCGATGCCCAGCGGGGCCAGCTCACCGCGCATGGCCTCGCTCAGTCCCTCGACCGCGAACTTCGTCGCCCCGTACACACCCCAACCGGGGAACTGCACGAAACCGCCCACAGAACTCATGTTGACGATCCGGCCCGAACGCTGGGCTCGCATCACCGGCAGCACGGCCCGGGTGACAGCGAGCAGGCCGAAAACGTTCGTAGCGAACACCGCTTCGACCTCCTTGCCAGATGCTTCCTCCACTGCGCCCAGCAGACCGCGCCCAGCGTTGTTGACTAGCACGTCGATCCGACCAAACCGAGCGACCGCCGCCTTCACCGCTGCCTCTGTCTGGGCCTCGTCGGTAACATCAAGCCCGACGGCCAACACTTGTTCCCCCGACAGTGCGGCCTCTACCTGCCCAACGTCGCGCCCCGTGGCAACGACCTGGTGGCCTTGCGCTAGGGCCTGCCGAGCGATCTCCAGGCCGAAGCCTCGCGACGCACCCGTGATGAACCAGACAGACATAGACTTCTCCGATCATTTGCAAATAAATACAAAGCTCATACTAATCGGGCGACCAGAGAACCCAACGATAGTCCTCGCCGCGTCCGCAAACGATCGTTCGCAAGACACTACTGGGCATGTTCAACAAATCACGGAATCACGGAATCACGGAAGAGACTATGTAACGCTTCCCGTGTACGTGCCAATGTAACGACTACTTCCCCTTGCAGAACACCATGTGCCATGGCTTTGAGCTGGGCCGTTGGGGAAGCAACGAACTGTCCCGTGACTGCTGAATATCGCACTAACGTCGGATATTTCACTTTTTCGCAAGCCACCCCGTTCTGACCCTAGATTCCGGCCATGCCACCAGTATCCGACTGGTCACACGAAACTGAGAAAATTGGTCAAAATGAGTCGAAAGTTGAGCACAGGCCAGCAGCTTAATGTTCCGGAGTCTGGTTGCCGATGCTCCTGACCACACCGAGTAGTCCCAACCATGTTGAGCGCAAACTTCGCCAGTCCAATCAAAAACTGCAACGGTTTCGGGATCGTCGAGCCGAGAGCGCGGCTTCACATCGATGATACGGATTTGTCCGAGTGTCGAGCGAAGCATGACATCGGGGCCGTGACGATGATCGCGTCCCCCAAAGTGGCCTGAAAGCTCAAAGGGCTGCGTGGCAGTCCAGCCCACAGGTGGATGAAAATCTGCCAACCAAAGATAGTCGAGTTCCAGCAGACTCTCATAGATCAAGAAGGATCTCGTCGTCGCAGACCAGAACAGGCCCGGATAGTTCCGCTGACCCCTGTAGGTGGGCGGTTTTCTGACGGGCAACCCGTGGAGAACAGCATCCGCATCAACATCATCGAGCCGTGCTCTAACTGTGCCTCTGTCGAATGAGAGGCACTGAACTCGAACGTCCTGACCCCGAGCGCTGGCCATGCCCTCAGTCTCCGCGGATGTCATGAAATTGGGACAAGTGTCAAACAACTTGGGTCCTACAACAGTGTAGGATCCCAAGCTGCCTGTCACCACCGAAAAGTCCTGACCTGCGGTGATACTCAGTCCCAGATCACCGAAATTCCCAGTTTCGTGTCACTTTCCTACGACGCGCATCGTCGTCGATGAAAATGGCGGCTCAAGATTCCCAGCGAGACGACCAGGCTGCTTGGAATCAGGAAAGCACTAGCGAGCGTTGGGCCTGCATTATCGGAGCCAAATGAATGGGCTCCTGTGGGACTGAAATTCTGTCCCGTATAACGCCCGACACCGGGCATTTTTGCGGGCAGGGTATACGGGAATGCGATTCCCGCGGAACCGCGCATTTTCGGAAATTTCAGGAGTCGTCTGCACACGCTCCTGTGTGGGACCGGCTTATGGGACTCCAGAATGCCATTCCAGACACACCCCTAAAGGACCGCGAGACTGTGCAAGTAGTGAAGAAGATCGCTTGTTGGGTCCCCAAGGGGGGATGCGGCGGGGCAGATAGCTGACGGCTCCGAGCTCGTGCGTCGCTGGGCAGTGAGGCGAACATCTTAAGGACAGGCTTGGTTGTGCCGCTGATTTCGGCGGGTGGA
>NZ_JBTNDH010000037.1:0-33363 GCF_054511095.1 Arthrobacter sp. TMN-49
GGGTGGTGCTGGGACGAGACGGCGGCGGAACAAGCCACCGCTGCCCCCCCCACTTCTCCGGCCCGGCACACTGCCGCAATCCGGCGGAAAGTGAGTATGACCACATTCCCCTTTACTGTGACAGCTGTGCGGGTGTTGCATGGAACAACTGACGTAAGGTGAATGCTGAAAGTATTTGTCTTTGACCGGAAGAAGTGGACCATCCGCAATGGGTGGGGTCCTTCTCTCAACAATTGATGAGATGACGCGCCGCTAATGTGCGCGTCACCCGAACGCGAGGGAGCGTCTAAGTGGCCGAACAGGCAGCTGGGCAAGAATTCGATATTTTGGTTCTCGGCGGTGGCAGCGGCGGTTACGCAGCTGCACTCCGAGCAGTCCAATTGGGTAAGACTGTTGGTTTGGTGGAGAAGGCCAAGTTGGGCGGCACTTGTCTGCACAACGGCTGTATCCCCACCAAGGCTCTGTTGCATGCAGCCGAAGTGGCCGACCACGCTCGCGAAGGCGCCTCCATTGGCGTCAACAGCCAGCTCAATGGCATCGACCTGGTGGCTGTCAACAAGTACAAGGACGGCATCATTGCCGGCAAGTACAAGGGTTTGCAGGGCCTCATCAAGGGCAAGGGCATCACAGTCATTGAGGGTGAAGGTAAGCTCACCGCGGCCAACACCATCACCGTGAACGGCGTGGACTACACAGGCAAGAACATTGTTCTGGCCACCGGTTCATACTCACGCAGCCTGCCCGGTTTGGAAATCGGCGGCAAGGTCATCACCTCCGACGAGGCCCTGACCATGGAGGCCTTGCCCAAGAGCGCCATCGTGCTCGGTGGCGGCGTCATCGGCGTCGAATTTGCCTCCGTGTGGAAGTCCTTCGGCGTAGACGTCACCATCATTGAAGGCATGGCGTCCTTGGTACCCAACGAAGATGCTGCCATCATCAAGGTGCTCGAGCGCACCTTCCGCAAGCGCGGCATCAAGTTCAACACCGGCACGTTCTTCCAGGGAGTTGAGCACACTGACGACGGCGTCAAAGCCACCTTGGTCGACGGCAAGACGTTCGAGGCTGACCTGATGCTCGTGGCTGTTGGCCGTGGCCCGTCCACCTCCGGCATGGGCTTTGAAGAAGCGGGCGTCACGATCGACCGCGGCTTCGTCATCACCAACGACCGCCTGCACACAGGTGTTGGCAACATCTACGCAGTGGGCGACATTGTCCCCGGCGTGCAGCTGGCACATCGCGGCTTCCAGCAGGGCATCTTCGTTGCCGAAGAAATTGCCGGCATGAAGCCCGTCATCGTCGAGGACATCAACATCCCCAAGGTCACTTTCTGTGACCCGGAGATTGCCTCGGTCGGCTACAGCGAGAAGCAGGCCAAGGAAAAGTTTGGCGATGCAAACGTGGAAACCACCGAATACAACTTGGCTGGTAACGGCAAGAGCGCCATCCTGGGCACCGGCGGCATCATCAAGTTTGTTCGTGAAAAGGACGGCCCCGTGGTGGGTGTTCACATGATCGGCAGCCACATTGGTGAGCAGATCGGTGAAGCACAGCTCATCGTGAACTGGGAAGCGTACCCGGAGGACATTGCTGGCCTCATTCACGCACACCCCACCCAGAACGAAGCCCTTGGAGAAGCGGCAATGGCCTTGGCCGGACGCCCCCTCCACGGCTAGCAAGATCCTTCTTAGTGCACCCGACGCCCGCGCCGGGTGCACTAAGCTAAAAACATACTTATTCTAAAGAATTTCGCGGCACATGCACCCTTGTGCACCATCAGCGAAATGCAGCGCACATGAAGGAGAACGGGGACGCAATGTCTGAATCCGTGAACTTGCCCGCATTGGGTGAAAGCGTTACCGAAGGTACCGTTACGCGATGGCTCAAGCAGGTTGGGGACCGCGTCGAAATTGACGAGCCCCTGCTGGAGGTATCCACCGATAAGGTTGACACCGAAATCCCGTCACCCTTTGCCGGCATCTTGGAGGAAATCCTTGTGCCCGAAGACGAAACAGCAGAAGTCGGCGCCACATTGGCCCGCATCGGCACCGGCGCAGCAGCATCTGCGGCACCGGCTGAGGCTCCCGCAGCTGAAGCGGCACCGGCTGAAGCTCCAGTAGCTGAAGCGGCACCCGCTGAGGCTCCCGCAGCTGAAGCCGTCGAGACCCCGGCAGCTCCTGCCGCGGCACCCGCCGCCGATGCCCACGAATTGCTGCTCCCCGCCCTGGGCGAGAGCGTCACCGAAGGTACCGTTACCCGCTGGTTGAAGGCCGTTGGCGACACCGTCGACATCGATGAGCCCATCCTGGAGGTATCCACCGACAAGGTTGACACCGAGATCCCCTCCCCCGTGGCCGGCGTTTTGCTCGAGATTCGCGTTCCCGAGGACGAGACAGCAGAAGTTGGCGGGGTGCTGGCGTTGATCGGTTCCGCCGCCGCTCCGGCTGCTGCTGCTCCCGCCGCCGCGGCCCCCGCTGCTGCTCCGGCCCCCGCCACCCTGGCTCCTGTCGCTGCCCCTGCACCCGCTCCTGTTGCTGCTCCGGCCCCCGCCGCGGCAGCAGCTCCGGCACCCGTTGCAGCTCCCGCTCCTGTTGCTGCTCCGGCCCCTGCGGCCGGCGCCGAGTCCAACTACGTGACCCCGTTGGTGCGCAAGCTCGCCAACCAGCACGGCGTGGACATCGCCACCGTCTCCGGCACAGGTGTTGGGGGACGCATCCGCAAGCAGGATGTTGTTGCTGCCGCTGAGGCTGCCAAGGCCGCCGCCGCTCCGGTAGCAACAGCTGCAGCACCCGCTGCCAAGGCTGCCCCCGCCGTCGTGCCTTCCTCATTGCGCGGCACCACGGTCAAGGCACCTCGGATCCGCCAGGTCATCGCCCGCCGCATGCGCGAATCGTTGGAGGTGTCAACGCAGCTCACGCAGGTGCACGAGATCGACATGACGCGCATCGTCAAGCTGCGCAATTCGGCCAAGAACCAGTTCGCGGCAACCAACGGCTCTAAGCTGACGTTCCTGCCGTTCATTGCCAAGGCTGTGACCGAGGCGCTCAAGCAGCACCCCAAGGTCAACGGTGAATACAATGAGGAAACTCAGGAAATCACCTACCACAACGCCGAGCACCTCGCGATTGCCGTTGACACTGACAAGGGCCTGCTGGTTCCCGTCATCTCCAACGCCGGCGATCTGAATCTTGCTGGCCTGGCCGGCAAGATCGCCGATGTCGCCTCACGCACCCGCAGCGGCAAGATCGGCCCGGACGAGCTCTCCGGCGGCACGTTCTCCATCACCAACATCGGTTCCGTTGGCGCACTGTTCGACACCCCGATCATCAACCAGCCCAACGTTGCCATCTTGGGCACCGGCGCGATCGTCAAGCGCGCCATGGTTGTTGCCGACGCTGACGGCGATGACACCATCGCCATCCGTCACATGATGTACCTGTGCCTGACGTACGACCACCGCCTGGTGGACGGCGCGGACGCCGGCCGCTTCCTGCAGACCTTGAAGGCCCGCCTGGAAGATGGCGCGTTTGAGGCCGATTTGGGCCTGTAACACCCTTCCCGCAGAGGAACGACGGCGGCCCGTGACGTATGTTTTGTACGTCACAGGCCGCCGTCGTTGTGCCTCCGGCCGGGCCATATTTACAACATTAGGCACACCTTGATAGACACTGTGTCACCAAGTTGCCTAAGCTGACGGCATGGACTTTCTACACTTAGTGCTCGTGTTTTTGCATATTCTTGGTGCCGCCGCGATCGTTGGCGGCTGGCTCGCCGCGTTCAAGACGCCCACAGTCACCCAGTGGCAGTGGATTGGCGCGCTGACCCAGCTCGTTACGGGTCTCCTTCTGGTGGGCCTTGCCGAAATGGGTGACGGCGACGTCAACCACATGAAGATCGGCGTCAAATTGCTGATTGCCTTGGTCGTTGCTGTGGCAGCGTCCATTGGCCGCCGCAAGGTCAAGAACCACCAGGACGTTTCCAAGGGACTGGCCCACGCTGTGGGTGGCATGGCGTTCATCAACATTGCCGTTGCCGTCTTCTGGGTCTCCTAGTACAGAACCTTTCGCGCATAATGGCCCTTTGGTGGCTTGCGAGCAGTTCTTTGACCGCTCACAAGCCACCAAAGCGTCTTTTTCGCGTTAACAGCTAGACGTGATCGGGGGCGATGCAAAACTCGTTGCCGTCGGGGTCGGCCAGGACAACCCAGCTGAAGCCGCTCATGGTGTGTTCCTCAACAGTCGTGGCACCCAGGGAAAGGGCTCGTTGCACCTCGGCCGGGACGTCATCCGAGGCGAAATCTAGGTGCAGACGGCGCCGTCCCTGGGTGGGCTCCTTGACCGTCTGGATCGCCAAACGTGGTTGCCCCTTTCCCGATGCCAGCCACGTGAAGCCGCTGTCGGAGTAGTCCACCTCAGTCTGCAGGAACGCCGTCCAGTAGTCTGTCAGGGCGGCGGGGTTCTGGGTGTTGATGACGATTGCCGATAGCTTGATCATTCGCTCAGTGTAATCTGCACGCTCGGCAACAATCTACGGCATAGGGTGGAGATGAATGCCGAGACTAGAAGTGGCATTGAAATAATATTGATTCTTCAAAGGAGTGAAAATGGCTACAACTCGCAACGCCCACGCACACTGGGTCGGCGACCTGCCGACAGGTGCCGGTCAGGTGACTTTGGACAGCTCGGAATTGGGCACCTTTGACGTCACATGGAAGGCCAGAACGGAGAAGGCTGAAGGCAAGACCAGCCCCGAAGAGCTGATCGCTGCCGCGCACTCCGCATGCTTTGCCATGGCGTTCTCCAACGAACTCAGCAGTGCAGGCCACGCAGCCGACTACGTGAATACCAGCGCGGCTGTCACCTTTGTGCCCGGCACCGGCATCACCGGCAGCCACCTGACGCTGGCAGCAAGGATCCCCGGCATCAGCCAAGACGAATTTGATCGCATCGCCAACGGCGCCAAGTTGGGTTGCCCGGTTTCGGGAGCCCTGAAGGGCCTTGACATCACCCTGACGGCGACGCTCGAAGCATAGTCCCCACCCGCTCCCAAGCCTCATACCTCGGCTCGGGGCCCTCGCGGGCGTGGGCCCACCCACCCGCTCCCAAGCCTCATACTTCGGCTCGGGGCCCCCGCGGGCGTGGGCCCACCCACCCGCTCCCAAGCCTCATACTACCCTGCCGCGCCCGCACCTCGTTCCTCGGTGTGGGACCCTGGCGGCAGGGGGCCCAGGCTCGGGGCCCTCGCGGATAATGTGAGTAGGTGGCAGCTACCTCGTGTAACTGCCACCTACTTTTTTGTGCCGGCGGGGAGTATGCGGTCGATGACCCAGCGAGAATCCATGCGTGTCAGGACAATGCTCAGTTCCTGGCTTTGCTCGTGGGCGTGGTTGTGCACGACTGTTCCTTGAGCATCACGCTCCGCGAAGGAACTGGTGGTCACTGTGGCTTTCACGGTGGCCTGTGACGCCGTGGTGGGTGTTGGTGTGCCCGTCGCAGCACTGGCGGGTACTGTCAGGACGGCGGCACTGATTCTTGTCTCGAGGCCCGTGAAACTGTGCCCCAATTCCGCCAAGTCCGCCAAAATTGCCGTGTCTGTCGCCAGCGCTGGCGAGCCCGGCGCATTGATCTTGGCCAGTAGTTTCGCGTCAGCGGTCGAGAGCGCATAGGAATGCGTCCAGGCCAATGCCGTGAGGGCTTCGACCGGTTCCTGCGCCGCAAGCCCGCGTTGAACCTGTGCCGGTAACGCAGCAGCCCAAGCCATAGACGGCGCCTTGGTGGTTGCCATGGCTTGTCCCGCTGGGCCTGATTGCTGCGCACCGCGCTGCGCACCGGCCAAAGCGTTGAACCATGCCGGACCCAGCAGTAACCCGCCAGCTGCCACAAGCAACACGGCCAGAACAACGGCCGCCGACGTGATTCCCTTGCTCCGACCCAGACCACCACCATGACCACTGCCACCGTGGCGTCCACCGCTCCGGCCGTCGCCTCCCCAGAGCCGCCCCAAACGCTGATCCCGCCGGAAGAAGCTGCGACCCCTCTGGTGCCACGCCCGCGGCGCGGGTCCCGATGCGGCGGCAGGGCGGCGTGGGAACAACTGTCGCACGCGGCGCCGCTTCCGGCCCTGCCCGCGCTGACGCCGTTGTGCCTTGGTCGCCTGGCGGGTGAGCAACTCCGGCAGCACACTGGGATGAACGGCGTTGGCCAACGCCACCGGCTCCGCACGGGCACTGCGGAAGACTGCCTGCGCAAACGCAGCTGCCGTGGGGCGCTGCTTGGCATCCTCATGGAGCCCGGCCTCCAGTGCCGCCACCAGCTCAGTGGGAACGTCGCGCACAAACGTTGACAGCGGAAGGCGATCGCGGGTGGGTGGCGGGGTATGCCCGGTGAGCGCAAACCACCCCACAGCGGCCAAGCCGTACACGTCGGCGGCCTCGTTGCGTTCGACGTCGTGCGCACAGACGAATCCGGGCGTCCCCGTCAGCGCGGCGGCACCCTGCCCCAGGAGCCGGCCGAGGCCAAAATCACCCAGGAACGGTTTGCCTGCCGCACTGAGCAGGACATTTCCGGCCGACACGTCCCCATGGACGGCTCCGCGGCCATGCAAGTAGGACAGTACTTGCCCCAATGGTGTCAAAACAGTGACCGCCTCCCCCACCGTCAGGGAGCCTTTGGTGCGGACTATGTGCCCCAGGGAGCCACCCGCCGCATAGTCCATCAGCAGGACAAGGGCTCCCAGTGAATCGTGCACCACACCCTGCACAGCAATCAGGTGCTCATGGCTGAACTGCGTCAGGATCCGCCATTCTTGTGTGATCTCGATTTCATTCTGACGCACGGCTTCAGCATCCACTCCCGGGCCGTCGGCCGCGCCCGGGCCCAGAATCTTCGCGGCCACGGCGGGTCCACCATCGCGTGGCGCCAACAGCCAAACGTGCCCCTGCGCCCCGCCACCTAGACACCGCACGGCGTCGAAGCCGGAGACAATGGGCGCCTGCCCCGCACCCGCTGGAGATACCTTGCGTTCCATATACAAGTAATAGTCCTATTTTCTGTTTCCTGCTGGGAGTTATCCACAGCTTGCCGCTCGCGGTGTTTTTCGGATTTAGGCGAAGATGCAACATCCTCTAAAGTGACCTGTATGAGTCTTGAGTTACGCGACGTCGGAATGGCCCCGAATTTCATTGATTACACAGTTGCCTGGGATCAGCAGCGCGCTATCCACGAAGGCGTGGTGAACGGTACGACCCCCAACACTGTGCTGCTTCTGGAGCACGCGGCAGTGTATACCGCCGGTAAACGCACCGAAGATCATGAGCGCCCCTTTGACGGCACGCCCGTGATCAACGTGGACCGTGGCGGAAAACTAACTTGGCACGGTCCGGGCCAGCTGGTCATGTACCCGATTGTTCGTCTGGCCGATCACCACGGCATCCGGGCCTATGTGCACGCCCTAGAGGACATCATCATCGATGTTCTGGCACACCACGGTGTGGACGGCGTCCGCGTGCGCGGCCGGGCAGGCATCTGGCTGCTGGCCGACGACAAGGGCCCCGACCGCAAGATTGCAGCCATTGGCATCAGGGTTCACGAAGGTGTGACCATGCATGGGATCGCCATCAACGCCAACAACAGCCTGGCCCCCTACTCCCAGATCATCGCCTGCGGCATCAACGACGCCGGCACCACGTCCCTGCAGGTGGAAACCGGTCAGGACATCTCCCCGGCCGATCTGCTGGAGCAGGTCAAGTCCGCCACCAGCCGCATCCTGGCACCTCTCATTGCCGAATTTCAGCCGCCATTGGCCACAACCGCTGGCTCCGCGGAAGCGGACCAGTCAGAAGGAGCACTGCTGTGACGTTGGCACCTGAGGGACGCAAGTTGTTGCGTATTGAGCAGCGGAATGCTGCTGTGCCGGTGGAGCGGAAGCCTGAGTGGATGAAGGCTAAGGTCTCCATGGGTCCGGAGTACATTGCCATGAAGAATCTGGTCAAGGGTGAGGGGCTGCATACTGTCTGTGAAGAGGCTGGCTGTCCGAACATTTTTGAGTGCTGGGAAGATCGTGAGGCGACGTTCCTGATTGGTGGTTCCGAGTGCACTCGGCGTTGTGATTTCTGCCAGATCGATACGGGCAAGCCCTCACCGATCGACAGGTTTGAGCCGACCAAGGTGGCCAGGTCCGTGGTGAAAATGAATCTGCGCTACGCGACCGTGACGGGTGTGGCTCGTGACGACCTCGAGGATGAGGGTGTGTGGCTGTACGCGGAGACGGTGCGGAAGATTCATGAGCTGAACCCGACCACGGGGGTGGAGTTGTTGATCCCTGACTTCTCCGGCAAGCCCGAACACATCACAGCGATTTGCGAGTCCAAGCCTGAAGTGTTTGCACACAACGTGGAGACGGTGCCACGGATTTTCAAGCGCATCCGCCCCGCGTTCCGTTACGAACGCTCCCTGGATGTTTTGACGCAGGGCCGGGATTTGGGGATGGTCACTAAGTCCAACCTGATTCTGGGTATGGGCGAGACCCGGGACGAAATCAGTCAGGCCCTGCAGGACTTGCACGACGCCGGCACTGATCTGATCACGATCACCCAGTACCTGCGCCCCTCCGAACGTCACCTGCCGGTGGATCGTTGGGTCAAGCCGCAAGAGTTCCTAGAGCTCTCCGCCGAGGCTGAAGACATCGGGTTCCTGGGTGTCATGTCCGGGCCGCTGGTGCGTTCCTCCTACCGGGCCGGACGTTTGTGGGCCACCGCGATGCGCAAGAAGGGCCGCGACATTCCCGAGCACCTGGCCCACATCGCCGAAGGCATCGAAGATTCCGGCCACACCCGCCAAGAAGCAGCCTCACTCATAGCAGCACAATAACTCCGCCCATTAACCGCTAGAATTGAATCACTATGGCCAAAACCACTGACGTCTCACAGACAGACGCTGAAAAACCCAAGCGCTCACTCTTTTCTCGTAGCCCCAAGGCTGACAAGCCGAAGAAGACGAAAAAGCCCAGCCGCATCAAGCAAATGGTGGACATCTTCAAGATGACCCGCCGCCACGACCCCATGGTCACGTGGTTGATGCTTGGTGCCTTCTTGGGTCCGATCGCCATCAGCTTCCTTGTTGGCTTCTTGCTCGATAACTGGATCACCGGACTGCTCATTGGCATCCCGCTGGGCCTGCTGTGTGCGCTGCTGATCATGTCCCGCCGCGCCGAGCGTGCAGCGTATTCACAGATCGAGGGCAAGCCGGGAGCTGCCGGCGCTGCCCTGAGCTCCCTGAAGAAGGGCTGGATCTTTGAAGAGCAGCCCGCCTCGGTGAACCCGCGCACCCAGGATGTTGTGTTCCGTGCCATTGGCCGCCCCGGCATCGTTCTGGTGACGGAAGGCCCCTCCCTGCGGGTAAAGGGCCTTGTTGATGCAGAACGTCGCCGTTTGACCAGGATTCTGCCTAACGTCACCGTTACAGTCATTGAGACTGGCAAGGGTGAGGGTCAGGTGCCGATCGCCCAGGTCACCAAGAAAATGAACAAGCTCAAGAACGAGCTGACAAAGATTGAGGTCAGCGCCGTCAACAAGCGCATCACCTCCATGGGAACCAAGCTCCCCATCCCCAAGGGCATTGACCCTTACAAGGCCCGTCCTGACCGCAAGTCAGCGCGAGGTCGCTAAGTATCTTGCATGTTGCAAATAATGCCCGGTGGGAAGTTTCCCACCGGGCATTATTGTGTTTAAACCAGCCTGGGCTGGCGTTCGAGCTCTGTCCGTTTGTGTTATCGGCGAACCAAGATGGTCTTCATGGCCTTGTCGTGCAGACCACGGTGGTCGGCATCAACAATGATGGCAGGAATCACCAGGCACAGCAGCAGGGCGCGAACCATGCCGGCCAGCAGACCGGGCGGGCCGCCGTCGAGCCTCCTGACGGTGATGCCCATGATCCTGTGCCCGACACTGTAGCCAAGAGTGCCCACAAGGACCATCTGTTCAACGGCGAAAATTGCCAGAATCGCATTGGGATGAGCGTCAAAGAAAGCCGCCGCAATGAGATAGGACAGGCCCCAGTCAATGCAGAGGGCAATGATGCGCCGGCCCGCCCGGGCCATGGAATCACGGCCAGATTCGGGCAAACCTAAACGCTCGCCGGGAAATTTGGATATATTGGAGGTGTCTGGCCCACTGAGCCAAGAGCCTATGTCTTTTCGTTCTACCACTCCCCCAGCCTACCGGCGCAAGCCAGCGGCCGGGCACCGAAGGTTCAGGAGTGCGCGTAACGTGCCGGAAACATTTCGGACACGGTAGAGAAATAGCACAGTTCTAGTCTTGTGTCAGTTGTACATGCACCATGGCCGCACCCAGCCGGCCAAAACCCCCAGCGCCAAGGAGCGTAGATGTTCAAGAACGCGGAAGAAGTCCTACAGTTCATCAAGGACGAAGATGTAAAATTCGTCGACATTCGATTCACCGACTTGCCCGGAGTCCAGCAGCACTTCAACGTGCCCGCCAAGACCGTGGACCTTGACTTCTTTGTCAACGGCCAGCTCTTCGACGGTTCCTCCATCCGCGGCTTCCAGGGCATCGCCGAATCAGACATGCAGCTGATCCCGGATCCCACCACAGCCTTCGTTGACACGTTCCGCCTGGAGAAGACCCTCGCGTTGAACTTCTCCATCGTGAACCCACGTACGGGTGACCCGTACCACCGCGACCCGCGCGGCGTTGCCGAAAAGGCAGAGGCCTACCTCGCCTCCACAGGTATTGCCGACACAGCCTTCTTTGGCGCAGAAGCAGAATTCTTTGTCTTCGACAACGTCCAGTACGAGTCCTCACCGCAGGGATCCTTCTACAAGATCGATTCCGAAGAGGCTTACTGGAACACCGGCCGCAAGGAAGAGGGCGGCAACCTCGGTTACAAGACACCCATCAAGGGCGGCTACTTCCCCGTGGCACCCATTGACCACCAGGCCGACCTGCGCGATGCTATGTGCATCGAACTGGACGCTGCTGGCCTCGAAGTTGAGCGCTCGCACCACGAAGTTGGCGCAGCCGGCCAGGCTGAGATCAACTACAAGTTCAACACCTTGGTTCACTCAGCCGATGACTTGCAGAAGTTCAAGTACGTCATCAAGAACACCGCCTGGGCCTGGGGCAAGTCTGTAACTTTCATGCCCAAGCCCGTCTTCGGTGACAACGGCTCAGGCATGCACTGCCACCAGTCGCTGTGGAGCAGCGGAACTCCGTTGTTCTACGACGAGAAGGGTTACGCCGGCCTGTCCGACATGGCCCGCTGGTACATCGGCGGCCTGCTCAAGCACTCCTCGGCCGTGTTGGCTTTCACCAACCCGACAGTGAACTCCTACCGCCGCCTGGTCAAGGGCTTTGAAGCCCCCGTGAACATGGTGTACTCGCAGGGCAACCGCTCCGCCGGTATCCGCATCCCGATCACCGGTTCCAACCCGAAGGCCAAGCGCCTGGAGTTCCGCGCACCGGACCCCTCCTCTAACCCGTACCTGGCCTTCTCAGCCCAGCTGATGGCCGGCCTTGACGGCATCAAGAACCGGATCGAACCCCCGGCTCCCATCGACAAGGACCTGTACGAGCTGCCCCCGGAGGAAGCCAAGGACATCCCCAAGGCGCCCGAGTCGCTCGAAGAGGCACTGATCGCCTTGGAGAACGACAACGAGTTCCTGCAGGCCGGTGGTGTGTTCACCCAGGACCTGATTGACACTTGGATCGACTACAAGCGCGAGAACGAGATCAAGCCGCTGTCACTGCGCCCGAACCCGTACGAGTTCGAGCTCTACTACGGCTGCTAGCTAGAACATGCGGGAATACTGGGGTTAGTCCGCAAGCAGTAGAATCACCAGAGGTAAAGAGGGGCCGGAACATTGCGTTCCGGCCCCTCTTGTTCTGCCGCAGTGGCTGCTGAATGGGCGGCGCTCTCGCTGCGTGAGTGCACGCTGCACTAGCGGGTGATGATCTACGCCAGCGGCGTGCGTACGAGGAGAGCTGCACCGGGCGAGCACGGACCGTAGCGCGAGGGTGCAACAGGACCGTAACCGTCCCCTAGGGTCCCTCTCGCGGCCGTGACGACCACTGGAATACTGCCCTGTCGTATGCCTTTCACTGCAGATGAGTTGAGCATGGGACCTTTGTCGAAGCATTTTCCGTACCCCTGTCCATGTGGACATGATTTAGCCAATCGGTAGGCTAATATCCAGATTTCAGTCCTGGGTGTGATCCAAATCAGAGAAAACCCCATAGTGTCGTTGTTGGCGGGCCGCCGTTGTTGAACATATTTCCTTGCGGTAGGTACCGCTAGCTGATCAATAGTGAGGGCAGAACAATGAAGTTCAGGACCGGCACCAGTGCCATCGCAACAGTTGTGGCTCTCGTGCGCGGGCGCATGGCAGCTGGTTCTGCGCTAGTTTCGTCAGTCTATGGATTGAAATCATGTTACGGATAGGTGAGGGATATATGGAACAAGTCAACGCTCAAACGGCCAGCGCATCCAAACGTTTGATGGCCATATCAGCTGGTGTGATGGTCGCAGCATTCCTTGTAAAAATCGGGCTCTTGTGACTCTTCCGTGGGCGTGATCCGCGCGCCTTAACGCCCACACGCCGCTTCCTGCCTAGGATTTTTGACTGTCTAAGGAACAAGAATCAAGGCGGGGAAACGGCGTGCAGAAAACAAGCATATGGTCTGCCATGCTCGGAGTAGAAAAAACTTCGATCATCGGCGTGGATTTCGATGAGTACGACGAGGTTTTACTGGCCCGGGTGAGGCCCCATAAATCCATGCGCAACCGGTGCGGGATCTGCTCCAGGAGATCCCCGCGTTACGACCGTGGCGAGGGGCCCAGACGCTGGCGGACCCTGGACCTGGGGACCATGGAAACCTATCTTGTCGCCGAGGCCCCACGTGTGAAATGTCCCGAGCATGCGGTCACCGTCGCCGCGGTTCCCTGGGCCCGCCACCAGGCCGGGCACACCAGGATCTTTGACCAGCAGGTTGCCTGGTTGGCCACCCAATGTTCTAAGAGTGCGGTCACCGCGTTGATGCGCATCGCCTGGCGGACCGTGGGGGCAATCATCGACCGTTTCTGGAAGGATACTGCCGCGACCTTTGACCCGTTCGCGAACCTGACACGGATCGGCATTGACGAGATCTCCTACAAGCGCGGACACAAGTATTTGACCGTCGTCGTGGACCATGACTCCGGCCGGCTGGTGTGGGCTTCCCCGGGACGGGACAAGGCCACTCTGAGGAAATTCTTTGACGCTCTCGGGGAGGAACGTAGCGGCGAAATCACGCATGTTTCCGCCGATGCCGCCACCTGGATCTCCTCCGTCGTGGCCAAAAAATGCCCCCAAGCCATCCGTGTTGCTGACCCGTTCCATGTGGTCATGTGGGCCACCGACGCCCTGGATGAGGAACGCCGTACCGCATGGAACCGGGCCCGGAAAGCAGCCAAGGAAAACGAGCCGTCCCGGGGCCGTGGACGACCACCCAAGGACGCCCCACCACGGCCCGACAGCGAGCAAACAACGAAGCTAAAGAACTCCCGCTACGCGCTCTGGAAAAACCCCGAGGACCTTACCGAGAAGCAGCAGGTCAAGCTCGCCTGGATCGTGCAGACCGACCCGAGGCTGGGCCGGGCCTACTACCTCAAGGAGGGCCTGCGGACCGTCTTCAAGCTGCCTTACAAGGACGCCGTCGTGGCGCTGGATAGATGGGTGAACTGGGCCAGACGCTGCAGGATCCCCGCGTTCGTGAAGCTGCAGAAAAGCATCATCAAGCACCGCGACGCCATTCTGGCTTCCATCGAACACGGCCTCTCCAACGGACGAATCGAGTCCATGAACACCAAGATCAGACTCATCACCCGGGTAGCCTTCGGCTTCAAATCCCCGCAAGCCTTGATCAGCCTGGCCATGCTCAGCCTCGGCGGTCACAAACCGGTGCTGCCCGGACGGAAATGACCCACGGATATGTCAGGAGAGCCAAAAATCGCACTATTTGCGGCAGGAAACACCCACCATCAATTCGACGGTGGCATCGATGTTGTTATCTTCGGATTTCTCGCCATCTTGTTTCTCGCCCGCGGGATTCGTTTTTATGACGAGGGAAAGCGAGTACAAGCAGTTGCTGCATGTATCGGTACGTTGTGCTGGGCGATCTACACGGTGTTGATCGTAGTCCGCATGACAAACTAACCGCACGGCGCTGAAGCTTCATCAACACGAACACGAGAAGCAGTCCCGTAGCCAGCCCCTTCGATCACGGCATCGAGCGTCAAAGCGTGTTTGAGCATCACCGGCCCATCCGTAAGCCGTTTCCAGAGCACCCTCATCACAGGCCCGAGTGGCGGCGCGAAAGCGCCCGCCAGCCCGGCCATCACCGTACATAGGAGGGGGCTGGCCTCGGACGAAGCGGTGATCGCGCTGATGGCCACCAGGAACGCCGAGAAGAAGAACGTAAGGACCGGCAAGGTCCGGCGCGGGCCAAACAGATCGATTGCCTTGGCCCGAAGCGGTGCAAGGAATCCGGCAGTAGCGCCGTAGCCGGCGACTGCCGCACCGGCAACTGCGAAAGATCCAGTGCTCGCTTCGATCGCAAGCAAAAGGGGAACGAAAACCAAGGGATAGGCCATGCGCCCAACAAGTGCGGCGCTGAAAGTTAGTGGCACTTGCGGGCGAGAGAGGACAGCCGGGTCTGATAGGAATTCTGGGGTGATTGAGTCATGTCGTATCCAATGTGAGATCGAGACGAGAAAAGTAAGAACGCGCAAAAAGACTCGCGTGGTCTCGTCGATCAGTCACAAAGGTGCATGCCCAAACGGTATTCCAGGGATCGTAGGGTGTCAAACAGGCGCCGGACAGGGGCGCTAGCAGGGACCCCTGGCAGCGAATATGGTCAAGCCTGTCCCACTCAGGGTTCCCCAAAAGCATAGTGTTCACAGGGCCATGGCTGACTGTTGTGACAGGCCACCGGCTGCTGAGTGGCGCCCCCGGTGTTGGTCATTTGGGCAATCCTATGGAGGGGACAACGCGCGCCCACGGGTCGCTCGGCGTTTACTACCGAAGTTCGATGACCGTACGCACATATCTATTTGGTTCCATGTAGTCGAACACAAACTCCAGCTCAAGCCCTTCGTCGGTCCACGTCTGCCGGTAGGTCCCTTCGCGGAATGGATCATACGCGTTGTTTGTACTCACCCTTCCCACCGCCTGATAGATGGGCCATGTACGTTGTTCGTAGACCCGGAAACCTCCCGCGTGGAGGACAGTCCTGTTGACGATCAGTACGCTTCGGGCGTCGTCTGCGGATTCCAGCACGTACGACGACAGCGGGGAGAACAACAGCATGATGCCTGCCCAGAACAGGAGAACGCCCGCAGAGCAGATCCCCGTGATCCACCCCGCCGACTTCACTAGTCGGGCGATCCAACGATGCTTGACACCGGCGAGAGAACATTTGGTCAATCTGTGGATGCCGGCTATGAGCGGCACGGTAGCCAGAAACGCCAGCGAACTCGCCAGAGTCTCCGAGTTAAGGCCCGGGGCAAGAAAGATGAAAAAACCTGATTGATCGAGCGCCTCCAGCATCCAGGCTCCTGCCCAGAAGCACGCCGCCACCGCAAGCCACGCCAACCCCAGGCAGACCGACGTACGCAGGCCACCATTGATTGCTGCCTGATTGTCTTGCGCATTGCCGGTCGATTCCATGTTTCACCTCTGCCATAGCCGATCATTGAGTCTACCCATCGCGCCCAAAGCGTCCTCCTCACGGTTCCGCATACGGACGCACCGGGGTTGTGCAGACGAGTATAGAAATTTGTGCAGCCGACTTCTGAAAATGACACTAGGGTCTAAAAGCGGGCCACGTCCAACTTGGACGGGCAGGCCTGTCGAAAACGGTCGAATATGACTAGCCCAACCGCGGTGCCCCTTGTGCGAAATCAGGGATCCATCGGCCCGAGGGTTGGGTGGATGCGTTCACCTAGGAGTGTCAGTTAGGGAAGCTGAGTCCCCCCAAGCAATCGGCGCAAAGAGCTTATAGAGGTCTAGGCTTGACCAAAATTCAGTCCTATACTGAAAGTATGCAAATACTTCCCCTGTCCACGGTAAAGGCTCGGCTTTCCGAATTGATTGACTCCGCCTCGTCTACTCATGACGAGGTCATGATCACCAAGAACGGCGTGCCGGCCGCCGTGATCATCGGGGCCGACGAATGGGAGGCTCTACAGGAGACTCTTTTCTGGCTGTCTCAGGACGGGATTCGCGAAGACCTGGCGCAGGCCAAGGCCGACATCGCCGCGGGCAACACCTTTTCCGAGGCACAGATCAGAGCCGAGTTCAGTCAGCCAATCAGGCAGAAGCGGTAGCCGCGAGTGGCCTATGAGGTTGTCTTCGCATCGACCGCCCGACGAGACATGCAGCGCATCCCACCGCGGATCGTGGCTGCCGTTGTCGAGTTCGTCTACGGGGACCTGTCCAAGAACCCGCAGCGTGTCGGCAAGCCGCTGGAGCGTGAGCTGGCCGGCTACCATTCCGCCCGGCGTGGCCCGTACCGCATTCTTTACTCCATTGACGAAGATCGCATCATCGTAGAGGTTGTGCGCGTCGATCACCGCGCGGACGTCTACCGCGCTCGATAAAGAATCTGGTGCCCAACTACCGCAGTTGGCCGGCTTTTTCAGTCCCCTCTGCCAAGCTGCTCAAAGGTCCGACGGCCGCGATGACGTCAGGTCCTTCTTGCCACAGCTTCAGAAACAGTCCGGGCTGGACGACGTCCGACAGCTAGCCCTGCAACTAGCGACAAGGCAAAAATACAAACTCTAGGCAATCTGGGACTACGTCCCAGTGAGCGCTTTAGCCGCGTAATCTTTGGCTTGCTGCGATGATCTATGCACGTTCCGTTTCAAAGCTTCGCTCACCCAGACAGGTCCGTGTTTGCCAATCCCCCTGTCGAAGCTCTCCATCTCACCACCTGGAACGACGTGAACGCGTTCCTGATCTAGGGCCCTGAGTAGCTGAACAGCGGCAGTGTATGGCTGCCCTGCGGGAACGCCAGCCAAACCGTTTTCCTTGACATTAGCCCAAAGATTGCCTTGTTGGACGGGCTCCACAAAGTTGCGGAAGTCAACCTCCAGAGCATTCGTCCAGGCTCCACCGACGCCTTCGACTATCCCTTTTATCGTTGCCTTGTTGTTCAGTACATCGAAGTCGACAAAAGCGTGTGTTTCGACGCCAAGCTTTCTAAGCGCCATAGCCAGAGGCGCCACCCCGGCCTTTCCTCCACTGGGAACCAGCAGCAGATTATCTACTTGAGATCTCAGCCCCCGCTCATTCGCCAACTCGTCCAGCACTGCGCCATAAAAGCGGCAGTCTCCGTCGGCCTCACAAATAGCGACGCGGGTGTGAAAAAGTCCCTGCAGAACATTTGAATATCGAAGCACGGGGTCCGCCCAGGTTACGTTTACTTCGTCTGGTCTCAACTCGTGAAAGCGATTCCTGTCGTCGCGATCTCGCACGATGCGGACGAAATGAACCCCCGCGCCATTCCCGTCAAGAAGACCGACAACTAAATCCCTGCTATGCGTCGCGACGACAATCTGCAAGTCGCGCAGCTTCGCCTGGACACTCAGCCAGCGCCCCAATGCCCTTGCCTGGCCAGGGTGGAGGAAGGCTTCGGGCTCATCAAGGAGGAGCATCTGGGAACGCCCGGCAAGGACTGCCACCACGATTCCAATAAAACTTTGTACGCCGTCTCCCTGCTCCGACAGTGCCGGAAGTGCTGCAACGGCGTTGGCATATTCCAAGGTTGGCCGGTTCAGTGGCGGAACCTCAATATCGGTTACCTCCCCGACTCGAAGCCGGACATCCAAATTGGCTCGGTCAACAGTTAGGGGCTGTTCAAAAGCCTCGTACGCAATTTTCGAAAGTTCATCTTCCAAGGCACCATCAAGAAACAGCCGATGCAAGGGGCTCGCAGGGTTCGTTCCACCAACACCTACATGGCCAAGGCTGCCAGACGCGTTATATGTCAGCTGCCCAGGCGTTGCATGCAGAAAGAAGAAGCCTTTGGTCTGGCCCAACCCGTCCCCGTGCGTCAACTCTTGCGCAAATGCCTCCGCCCGCATGCTCGTACCCTGACCCCCAAGCGGAGCGTACTGGGTGTGCTCCACACCATATTTGGGCTGGCGCACCGCGTTACCCTCGAGAAACTCGAAGGCCTCTTCAATACCAACGGGCCTAGGAACAGTCAGCTGCAGATCATCAATCACGATCTTCGGTGCACCCGACGTCTCCACGAGCGATGCGATATCGGCTAGTGTCCGTGACTTGCCGGCATTGTTGCCGCCGACAAGGCAGGTAACACCGCTTTCGGCTAACTCCACTTTGTCACCGGCGTTGGACGTGATGCTGGCAAGACGAATTTTGATGGTCACGAGGGCGATCATACTTGACTGGACTGACAAGCAGGACCTGCTTCCACCCGAAAACGTACGCTGCTCTTGTCTGCGTGCAGGGCTAGATTTCGGTACGGTGCAAGCATGGATGTTGGCTATGCGAGGGTATCGACCACGAAGCAGGATCTAGGGCGCCAGCTGACCGCGCTAGAGGCCGTAGGGATACCAGTGGGACAGATCCACGTGGATAAGAAGTCTGGGACCACCACGGCCCGCTCTGGGCTTACTGCGGCCTTGGCTCATGCTAGGGCCGGGCTTGGATCTGGGCCCGGTATCGTCGGAACCGGCGGCAAGGGTGCTTTAATGCGGTCCTGCATGAATGGGTGTTTCCACGTTCTAACGAGCCCCGAAGAATACATTAGCTAGTCCGTACCGGTCGAGTTTGGGACAAGGTCCACGTATCCAGGCCCCTCGTCATATCGGTATCCAACCGGGTAGGAAGAAAAGATCACCCCGTTAGCAGAGCGCCCACCAACTTCTTCAGGATATGACTGCGCTTCGTCTTGAGTGGCGAACACACCAAGAACAGTGTTGTGAGCAGATTCATCGTGCTGAACGATCCACACTTCAGAGGTCATACATTCACAGTACGTCCCCTTCTTGCTTGACGCCAGAACATCGCCGTGAAGTAGCGGGAAGGGGGCAGTCGGTGTCCTCACAATAATGGACATGAGGAGAATTTATGCGAAAGTTCGCTGCGGCCGTTGTGGTCGCCTTCATTTTTGGGTCTCTGACAATCTCATCGCCAGCAATGGCAGCCAGCTCCACGCCTGTGGCTCCAGATGCACCAATCGGCACTCCAGCATATGACGCATCGGCCCCACCTCCCGGGCCCAATGACCTGACATGGTCTCAGGTTGACGCAATTACGTCAGCACCCAGCTCCTACAAACAGCAGAGCCTCAACAACGCAAGCTCACGCGTAGCAGCCGGTGTTGGCTGTCATGTCGATACAGGCAACGTTTACAAGCGCTCCTCCGGCAGCGGATACCCTTGCTAATTAAAGGCCCGGCGCCGGCACTTTGGGACGCCTGTCATAACGTGGATGTGAGACTTTGCTGCCAATGGGTTGGCCGACTTTTGAATAGTTGCGACTTCAATGGGCGTGCTAAACATGATCACCAGCGACATTGACATCCTCCTCGGCCTAGACGTTGGAAAAACAGACCACTGCGCCTGCGCCGTCACCAGGGACGGGACGAAAGTCTGGAACAGAACTCGCCCAATGACGAAGCGAAGATCACCGAGGTTGGAATGTTCCGCATAGGGCGGTGGGGCCTTTCCCATGCGTGCCACACGGACTGACAGGTAGCCGAATCAGAATACTCTTGCATTGGGGTCCGTAATCGGTTCATCCAACAGTGCCTCGGATCCTCAGCAACGACCGATCGTTGATGTATGACGAGCTTGTGATGATCTGCCACTGGCTGGGACTAGCGCACCCCGACGTTGTCTCTGTGGCTATGGCTGTTGACCATAAACGCGAGAATGAAAGCAATGCCGACAAGGTAGGCCAGGTCTAGGTTTTTCGCTAGGCAGCGAGAATGTCCATTCTTCGAATAGCTTGTCGCTGAACAGCAGCCTGGAGCCGTAGTTGTGGGGTGTCAGGTCGCCGTTCTCGACAGCCCTAAGGATGGTTGTGAGGCTGACCATTTCGGCGGTTTCTTGTCCGTTGTGTGCGATCTCCTGTTTCATCAGAATGGCGCCATTTATACTCGGCGCGTGAGCATCGAGCTGCCACGACTAGCGACCCACCCAGGTCCCACCCCCTTGGCTGCATCGATATTCCTTCTGACCGCTGGAATTGGTGAGTCCTGGCCTCACCCGTCTGCTCGCTGTAGATATCGGAGAGACTGATGTTGGATTCCGAACCAAGGCCGGCATAGTGAGACACGAGCTTGCTGCTGCGGGGACTTACGACGGTGCCGGATCACAAGCGCGGATACAGCTGGGAGACGGATCAAATTCGGCATGCTATTCCTCTATGAATCTGTGAGATTTTCTGACCCCCCAAGTACGCGCGACCCTGGAGGAAACACCGCTGGTGAACGACAAGGGCGGGCTCCAGGCCGCAGCAGTATGATCGCCAGAGGTAAGAAGGGCCGGAACATTGCGTTCCGACCCCTCTTGTTCTGCCGCGTCGGCTGCGGCTGCTGCGCATTGTCCCCGGAACAGCGCTTAAGTTCACTCAAGGCGGGCCGAATCCGCGCGCTTGCTGTACCCTGTAGCACTGTAAGTTGTTTTTGCTGCACATCATCGAATCCGTTGTGAACGTTCACCGGGCGCTTCACACGAAATCGCATCGGCTTGTGAGTCGATCAGCCGTTGACCTACTGGGGGCCAACAGGGAACAGCAAAGGGCAGTGCCTTGCATAAAATAGTGTCACGTCGAACGATCCTTTCCCTGGCAGCAGTCTCAGGGGGCTTGGCATTCACAGGGCTTGCCGGTGCCCACGCCGAAACGGCCGTTCCGACACCGCCTCCCGGGCCCCACGTCAACGAGAATGCACTCAAGGCAGTACTTGAGGAATCGAGTGAGAGCTACATCCCCGGGACCACCGCCAAGATTGTACGTCCACTCGCGGCAGCGTCACTGTCCACAGTGGATGCGTTCGTTGCCAAGTGGACCAATATGTACGTCGACGCGGACGGTTACTACGGCGCACAGTGCTGGGACTTGTGGGAACAGTACTGCCGCAGCGTCATCGGCTGCTCCGGAATTTCCACCCAACACTCACCCAACCCGGGCTACGCATGCGGCTTGTGGGACGGCTATGCCACCAATGGAGCGGCAACTTTCTTCACCAAGATCGCAGCCGCCACCGCTCCAAAAAAGGGCGACGTGGCCATTTGGAAATACGGGCAGTACCCGAATTACCCGTACTCGCATGCCGCGATAGTTGTCGGCGACGCCGGCAACTACGTCAAGGTGCTATCGCAGAACTCAAGCCCGGCACTGCCCAACAATCCATTCCCCGGCATGTCCACAGGACCCTCGATCATACAAAACCTGACCAAGACTGGCCTGGCCGGATACTTTCGGCCCAGATCGCTACCCGGGGAGCAGCCTTCCATCGGGAAGCCAAGCATCAGTTCCCCAGCAGATGTGCTGGCCGTCGATACCGCCGGGGCGTTGTGGATCTACCCAGCCACAGGCAGTGGTGGCCTGGGCGCAAGAATCAAGCTGGTCGGCAATTTCTCGGGTATGGTCACCGGCTGGACTGTCGACTGGACCGGCAACGGCATCTTGGATCTGGTGATCAAGTGGAACGACGGACGCATCCGGCTGCACGCAGGCCTTGCACAGGGCGGCTTCGCTGCACCGCAAATTATTGGTACCGGCTGGACCACGATCGACATTGCCCCGGCCCGATGGCGGTCCACGGACAATCGTCCTGGCCTGATAGCGAAGCTCTCAAACGGTGACCTGCGCTACTACCCCAACGCAAGTGGTGGGACCATGAGCCAATGGCTGAAGATCGGCTCCGGCTGGAACGGCTTGGCCATCAATGCCCTGAACTTTAACGGGGATGCGCACGCGGACGTTATTGCCCAGGACCCGGCAGGGCTCTTGTGGCTCTATCCCGGAAAAGGAACCGGTGCTTTCGGCGCCAAGTCCAGGGTCGGGCACGGTTTCCGAAAGACTGGCCTGATTGCCGTCACAGGGTTCAAGGGCGCAGGCAGCAAGGGTCTGATCCTGCGGACCTCCCCCAGCACGTTGACCTATTACCCGCTCAGTGCCAGCGGAGCATTCCAAACACCGTTGCGGGTCAGCGACGGCTTCAGCAACCTGAGGCTGCTCAACTCCCAGTAGCTCCCAGTAGCTCCCACTGGCTGCCAGCGCAGGCCTGTCACCAGCACAGCAGGAGCAGGTGGGCCCACGGATCCGAGGGTTCCCTCGCGAGCTTGCTCGCGGCAGGAGGAGCAGGTGGGCCCACGGCTCCGAGGGTTCCCTCGCGAGCTTGCTCGCGGCAGCAGGAGCAGGTGGGCCCACGGCTCCGAGGGTTCCCTCGCGAGCTTGCTCGCGGCAGCAGGAGCAGGTGGGCCCACGGCTCCGAGGGTTCCCTCGCGAGCTTGCTCGCGGAGGGAGGAGCCGGGGACTAGCGTTTCCCGAACTTCTTGTGCACGGCCTGCTTGCTCACGCCCAAACACAGGGCTACGGCCTCCCACGACAAGCCAGCGGCTCGGGCCCGGGCCACCATCTCGGACTCAGTACGGGCCAGCTCCTTGCGGTACGCCGCTACGGCGCACAGAGCCTCGGCTGGACCCATCCCGTCCATGTTTCCCAGCAGTGTTTTCATGACCAACCCCTCTCGATGTCAACTTTAGTTGACGTCGAATTTCGTGTCAACGACAACCAGCATCGCCGCCCCGAGGGCCCATGCGTCTAAAAGATGGACCAGCCGGTCTTGGCCGTAAACTCATCCAGAGCTGCCATGCCCGCCACCGAGTTGCCGTTGGGGCCCAGCGCGGGACCCCAGACGGTGACGGTGCAGCGGCCCGGCACAACAGCGACGATACCCCCACCCACCCCGCTCTTGGCAGGCAGTCCAACACGGTAGGCGAACTCCCCCGCGGCGTCGTAGGTGCCACAAGTCAGCATGACGGCGTTGACGCGTTTGCTTTGGCTCGGCTGCAGGAACGGGCTGCCCCCGGCTGCGACGCCGTCGCGGGCCAGAAATAGCGCCCCCTTGGCGAGGTCTTCACAACTCAGCTCCAGGGCACATTGCTCGAAATAGTTGGCAAGGACGTCATCAACAGGGTTTTCAAGGTTGCCGTAGCTGGCTAACAGGTGTGCCATGGCGGCGTTGCGGTGCCCGTGGTCCGCCTCCGAGGCGGCCACCGCCGCATCCACATCAATGCTGGGGTTCCCGGACTCCTGACGCAACAGCCCACGCACAGCCCCGGCCGCATCCCCTGTCAGCGTCAGCAGCCTATCCGTGACCACCAAGGCGCCGGCATTGATGAACGGGTTGCGGGGTATGCCACGGTCGGCCTCTAGCTGGATCATCGAGTTGAAGGGTGTTCCCGAGGGTTCCCGGAAGACTCGTCGCCAGATGGAGTCATAGTCGTATGACATCACCAGGGCCAGCGAGAAGACCTTGGAAATACTCTGGATCGAGAACGGCTTACGCCAGTCCCCCGCACCGTAGACGGAACCGTCGGCCGTGGCCACACACATGCCAAAGTTTTCCGCGGAAACACTGCCAAGACTGGGAATGTACGAGGCAACCGAACCTTGGCGACACAGCGGCGCAACGTGGTCGACAATTTCTTCAAGGATGCCCTGCAGGTCCATCACGTACACTCCAAACAGTTGGGCCGGCGTCGGCCAGCAAGAAACTTAAACTAAAGGGGTGGCCAGCCATAAGGCCGGCCACCCCTCACAGCGTGCTAGAGGACTTTTGCCAGGAATTCCTGCAAACGCGGCTGCTGCGCACTGCTGAAGATGGCCTCGGGCGTGCCTTCTTCGCAAATGTACCCCGCATCCATGAAGATGACACGGTCGGCAACTTCGCGGGCAAAGCCCATCTCGTGAGTCACCACAACCATGGTCATGCCCTCGGCGGCGAGGTCGCGGATCACCTGAAGCACCTCGCCCACCATTTCGGGGTCAAGGGCACTGGTGGCCTCATCGAAGAGCATGATGCCGGGGTTCATGGCCAGCGCGCGGGCAATTGCCACACGCTGCTTCTGACCGCCCGAGAGCGACGCCGGACGGGCATCAGCCTTCTCGGCCAGCCCCACCCGCCGCAACAGTTCCATGGCCTTCTCGCGGGCTCCGGCCTTGTCCAGCTTCTTCAGCTCTACCGGTGCGAGCATGATGTTTTGGATGACGGTCATGTGCGGGAACAAGTTGAAGTGCTGGAACACCATGCCAATGTTTTGGCGAACGGTGTTCAAATCGACTTTGGGGTCCGTCAAGTCATAGTCGTTGACGGTGACCGTGCCGGCAGTAATGTCTTCAAGCTTGTTCAAGCAGCGCAGGAACGTGGACTTTCCCGAACCTGAGGGGCCAATAACGCACACCACCTCACCCTCGGCAACATCAACGTCCAGGCCCTTGAGTACTTCGTTGGAGCCAAATGACTTCTTCAGCCCGCGGACACTGATCTTCGCGTTGGTCGCGCTCATTTGTTGAACTTCCTGTCCAGGACGTTGGAAAGCTGGGTCAAGAGGGTGATCACAATGAAGTACATGGCAGCCACAATCAGCAAGGTTTCACCAGTACGGAAGTTGGACGCGTAGATTTGCTGGCCCTGGTAGGTTAGCTCCGCGAATCCAATGACCGCCAGCAAGGAGGTGTCCTTCAAGGTGATGACGAACTGGTTGATGAACGACGGCGTCATGATCTTCACGGCCTGCGGCACAACGACCCGGCGCATGGAGGTGACGTAACCCAAGCCCAGGCTGCGGCTCGCTTCCAACTGGCCAGAATCCACCGACTGGATGCCGCCACGGACAATCTCTGTCATGTAGGCACCGGCGTTCAGGCTCAAGGTAAGGACGCCGGCCGTCAGCACGTCGATGGGCTGGCCCGTCATCTGCGGTAGACCAAAGTAGAAGAAGAACGCCTGAACCAGCAACGGTGTGCCACGGAAAATGGCCACATAAGTGGTGGCAATGCCGCGCAGAATCTTGCTTTCGGAGACCTTGCAGAAGCCAAGGAGGACACCCAAAACGAGGGCGATGGCCAGTGAAAGCACTGTGGCGACGATGGTCAGCCACAGGCCCTTCATGAGCGCAGGGAAGCTGTCCTTGACGAGTTCGAAGAAGCCGCCCTGTTCGGTGGACTCGGCCTTGGCCAGGTACTTGTCAAGAATTTGGTCGTATTCGCCGCTGGCCTTGAGGTTCGCCAGACCAGTATCAAAAGCGCTCAGGAGTTCCGCATTGGCACCCTTGTTGACGGCAAAGCCGTAGGAGCTGCCCTGCTCCTTCTCGGTGACAATCTTCAGGCCGTTGTTTTGGCCAACGCCGTAAGCAAGCACCGGGTAGTCGTCAAAGACGGCCACAGAATTGCCGGCCTTGACGTCGTCGTACATGGTTGCCGAATCAGCAAGAGCCTTGACGGTGAAGCCGTACTGGTCCTTGATGGAGTTGGCAAACGTTTCACCCTCGCTGCCGCGCTTGGCGGTGACGGTCTTGCCGGACAGTTCAGCGTAGGACTTGATGTCCTGGTCGTTCTTGGCAACAGCCATTTGCACGCCGGAGTCAAAGTACGGGGCGGAGAAATCAAAGATCTTCTTGCGCTCGTCCGTGATGGACATGCCAGCAATGACACCGGCCACCTGGTTGGACTGCAATGCCTGCAACGCAGCATCAAAGCCGAGGGATTTGATGTCCACCTCGAAGCCCTGATCCTTGGCAATGGCACGGATCAGGTCCATGTCAATGCCTACCAGCTCACCACTGCCATCACGGAACTCAAACGGTGCAAAAGTGGTGTCGGTGGCAATCGAAAACGTCTTACCCTTGACGTCGGCGCTCTGGACACCCGCGGAGACGGACGTTGCCGGGGCGCCCAACGCCGACGCGCCGCCGATCCCAAAGAACATGATGACAACAGTAAAAAAGGCGGCGAGAGCGGCAAATGAGCCGCCTCTACGCCGCCGTATGGGTCGTAGCTTTCGCATTAATTTTCCCTCACAACGGTTCTTCGCCCCTGCTGGGCCGAATCAAGTACCCCTCGACGTTACAGCCTTTAGCCAGTTCATGCGAGACGAAGGCCATAGTCTGGGCCATTTACACCCACGTTTGTGCCCGCTAGATCCAATTATCAGCACGAGCACTTCGAGTCATGTGGATGTGGTTTGGATAACACTAGGCCCCGCCCGCCCTGACGTGCCAGAGCAGGAAGCCCATGAATAAGCCCAATGTGATCTTGATCTGTGTCGATGAGTGGCGCGGTGACTGTCTGGCGGCTGAGGGCCATCCGTTTGTTCAAACGCCGCACCTGGATGAGCTCGCAAGCAAGGGCAGCCGGTTCCGACGCGCCTATTCCGCCACCCCCACCTGCGTCCCGGCCCGGTGGCATTGTTTACTGGCCAGTCCCAGGAACGTCACGGCCGGGTGGGTTATCAAGAGGACGTGAGGTTCGACGACGTCCATCCCGTCACGCTGGCGGGCGAGTTCGGCAGGGCCGGCTACCAGACCCAGGCCATTGGCAAACTGCACGTGTACCCGGAGCGCAACCGTGTTGGCTTTGACGAGGTAATCCTGCATGACGGATTCCTGCACTGTGCCCGCAAGGAACACCGCCGGGACTTTACGTTTTTTGACGGCTACGTGCCGCGGCTGCGCCGCCAACCTGGGGTCAAGGCCGACGAAGAGTACTTTGAGCATGGGGCCGGCTGCAATTCCACCGTGGCCAGGCCGTGGGACAAGGCCGAGCGCCCACACCCCACCGCATGGACGGGCACCAATGGCAACCACCAGCTGGCCTTCGGCACGCTGCCCGAAGCTGTGACCCACAGGGCCAGGGCGGGATACTACGGGCTCATGACACAGATCGACATGCTGCTCATGCGTGTTTTTGAAGGTCTGAATGAGTTTGTCCTGGCCGATGACACCATCATTGCCTTCACCTCCGATCACGGTGAAATGCTCGGTGACCACGATTTTTACCGCACGGCCGTGGGCTATGAGGGTTCCGCGCGGGTGCCCTTCATTGTGACTCCCGCACCCAACGATCCGGCCGCGAAGCGTGGCGCCGCGGTGGATGAGGTGGTTGAGCTGCGCGACATCATGCCCACCCTGCTGGAGTTGGCAGGCGTTCCGGTCCCGGAGACGTGTGATGGAAGATCACTGGCACGCTTTGTGTGCGAATCCCCCGCCAGCGCAGATGAGCCTGAACCATGGCGTGAGTGGCTACACGGAGAGCACGTGTACTTTGGTCAGTCGCTGCAGTGGGTCACGGACGGCCACATCAAGTACTTGTGGGCATCCGGTTGGGGCACGGAGGAGCTTTTTGACCTCGACACCGACCCCGCGGAGTTGCACAACCTTGCGCCGCTGCCCGAGTACGCAGAGTTGTTGGCATTGTGGAAGGGCCGGCTCACAGCCGATCTCACCGGACGTGAGGAAGGTTTTGTGCGCGACGGCGAACTCTTTAAAGGCGCCCCCCGTTGTCACCATGCTCGCCCACGCCCGCGCCCTGGTGAAGTCCTGACGCCCTGAGGGACTCGTCGCGGCTGTTGGACTTGGGCGGGCCTCGTGGCTGGGCCCGCCGGGCGCGGGCTCGGCCACGAGGTGAAGGACTGCCTAGCCGTAGAAGAGGCGTTCAAAAACTGCGCGGGTGCGCCTGGTCAACCCCAGATAGTCTTCCTCAAACGCTGCCGCGTGGCCCGGTTCATATCCGCACCAGCGGGCCACCGCCTCCAAGTCACGCCGGGCCAGCGGCAACAGGTCCGAGCTCTTTCCCGTCCACATGACGTTGGCATTGCGGACTCGTCCCGCCAACCGCCAGGCCGCCTCCAGAAGTGCTGCGTCGGCATCGTCCACCAGCCCCAGCGCGTTGGCCGCATGGAGTGCCGGCAGCGTGTTGGTGGTGCGCAGGGACGCATGCTCATGGGCGTGTTGCAACTGCCACAGCTGAACAAGCCATTCAACATCGCTCAGTCCTCCGCGACCCAGCTTCACGTGCCTGGCCGGATCGGCGCCGCGCGGTAGCCGCTCAGATTCCATCCTGGCCTTGATGCGTTTGATCTCGCGCAGGTCTGCTTCGCCCAGCTCCGGCGGGTATCGGATGGGATCGGCCATGGAAATGAAGGCCCGGCCCAGATCATCCGAACCCGCCATGGGCCTTGCCCGCAAAAGCGCCTGCGCCTCCCAGGCCGAGGACCAGCGAGTGTAGTACTCCTGGTAGGCCGCCAAGGAGCGAACCAAGGGCCCGTTGCGTCCCTCGGGGCGCAGATCGGCGTCTACCTGCAACACCCGCTCGGCCTGAATGGCGGGACGGACGGGAGCCGTCAGCAGCGCAGTCATCTTCTGCACAATCGCCTTGGCCTGCCCGTTGGCATCCGCCTCCTGGTCCGGGGTCAGACCCGGAACTGGACGGTGCACAAATAGCACGTCAGCGTCGGAGCCGTAGCCAATCTCGCGCCCGCCCTGACGCCCCATGGCCACCACTAGAACCTGCGTGAGCACCCCGGAAGACGCATAGACGGATGCTTCGGCGACCATGAGCGCACCCAGCACGGCGGCCCTGTCGGCGTCGCTGAGCGCCTCCGCGACAGCGTCTTGACTCAGCAGGGCGCAACTGTCCGCGATGGCAATACGGAGAATCTCGCGTTGCCGGATGAGGCGGATGAGCCGGATGGCGTCGGTGGATTCGGTGTGGCGGGAGATGGTTGACTGAATCTCGCCCCACTGCGCCTCAAAACTCTGCGGCACCAGTTCCTTGTCGTTGCCCAACCAGGCTGTAGCCTCCGGGGAGACTTCCAACAAGTCGCTCACCAGTCGTGAGCTGGACAGCAGGTGACAGAGGCGTTCACCAGCAGCCTGATGGTCGCGCAACATCCCCAAATACCAGTGCGAGGTGCCCAGTGCGTCGCTGACACGGCGGAAGGCGAGGAGTCCGGCGTCGGGATCCACTCCGTCGGCCAACCAACCCAGCAATACGGGCAGCAACTGGCGCTGCAGGGAGGCGCGGCGGCTGACGCCAGCGGTGAGCGCCGCAATGTGCCGTGCCGCGCCGGCAGCGTCCCTGTAGCCCAGGGCTGCCAGCCGGGCCTTGGCCGCATCCGTGGTCAGGACGGCGTCTTCAACACTGAGATTGGACACAGTGGCCAAAATGGGGTGGTAAAAGATTCGCTCGTGCAGGGAACTCACGGAACGTTTCACCTTGGCCCACTGCACCAACAAGGAGTCGGCGCCTGGCCGTTTAAGACTCAACGGGCCAGCCGCAGCCCGCGCCAGGGCCCGCAACTGCTCCTGCGCGGTGGGCATGAGGTGGGTGCGGCGCATCTGCATCAATTGAATGCGGTGCTCCAAAACGCGCAAATACGTGTAGTTTTCAAGCAAATGGGCGGCGTCGGTGCGGCCAATGTAGCCGGCATGAGTCAGCGCCTCAATGGCGGCCGTGGTGGCCCGGACCCGGATGCCAGGATCGGCCCTGCCATGCACAAGTTGCAGGAGCTGAACTGTAAACTCAACGTCCCGCAAGCCGCCCTTACCCAGTTTGATCTGGCGGCCGGCCTCGGCATCAGGAATATTCGCTGTGACGCGCCGGCGCATGGACTGGACCGATTCAACAAACCCCTCGCGCTCCGAGGAGGCCCAGATCAGCGGCGACACCGCCTGTTCGAATTCTTGCCCCAGGGCCTGGTCCCCGGCAATGGCCCGGGCTTTGAGCAGGGCCTGGAACTCCCAGCTTTGAGCCCAACGCTGGTAGTACGCCAAGAACGAGTCCAAGGTCCGCACCAGCGGGCCGTCCTTGCCCTCGGGACGCAGATTGGCGTCGACTTCCCACAGGCCCGGCTCGCGTTCGGGCGCATAGATGATCCGTGACACAGCAACTGCCATGGCGTTGCCCACAGTGATTGCCTGCGCCTCATCGACGCTATCGGTCTCCTCGGCAGAGTCGGTGACGCCAATGACGTACATAACGTCGACGTCGGAAATGTAGTTCAATTCCCGCGCCCCACACTTGCCCATGCCCACGATGGACAGCCGTACCCGGGCCACCAACTCATCCCCCAGCGTGGCGCCAACCTCGCTCCGGGCAACGGCCAACGCAGCATCCAGGGCAGCAGCGGCCAGATCGGCCAGCTCCGCGCCCACCAGAGGCATGACTGCCTGCGGGGATGCGGCCGCCAAATCTCGCATAGCCAGTTCGCACAAATGCCTGCGGTACGCCGTCCGCAGTGCTATCCGCGCCGGCGTGCCCGTCAGGCGGGCTGTTGGCATGGGCGACGCCGGGTCAGCACCGACGGCGCGTAGCAGCGACGCCCGCAAAAGCGGCGCCGGAACTGTCACAAGTTCCGGGGAGGGCGCAGCATCCACCACATCAAGATGCTCCGGGTGCCTCATCAAGAAGTCCGCCATCGCCTCCGAGGCGCCCAACAGCCTAAACAACGGCTCATTGGAGACCCAAGCGCCGGTGGCCTGGTCCAAAACCCTGAGCTTGTCATAGCTCTCCGGGACCGCACTGAGCAATCTGACCAACGATTGCAAGGCCAGATCGGGGTTGTCGGCCACGGACAAGGAGTCCAGTAACTGTTTTTGGTCCAGGTCAGCTAGTTCGGCAAAACCCAAAAACCTCTCACATTTTTCGAGATCGGAGAAGCCGCGGGAGATGAGCGTGCGAGTGAGCGAACTCATAGCAGGGTTTAGAGCACCCCTAGGTAACGGTTGATCTCATATGGGGTGACTTGGAGCCTGTAGTCCTGCCATTCGGCCCGCTTGTTGCGCAGGAAGTGCTCAAAGACTTGCTCGCCCAGGATCTGCGGCATGAGTTCGGACTCTTCCATTTGGCGCACGGCGTCGTGCAGGCTTGACGGCAGCGGGTCGTGGCCCAACGCGCGGCGTTCGGCACTGCTGAGGGCACCAATGTCTTCTCCGGCGGCCGGGGGCAGTTCATAGCCTTCTTCAATGCCCTTCAGCCCGGCCCCGAGCAGCACAGCGTAGGCCAGGTACGGGTTGGCTGCTGAGTCGATGCCACGGTATTCAAGGCGTGAGGCCTGGCCCTTGCCCGGCTTGTACAACGGCACGCGCATCAGGGCGGATCGGTTGTTATGGCCCCAGGACAGGTAGCTGGGGGCTTCTCCCCCACCCCAGAGCCGCTTGTAGGAGTTGACGAACTGATTGGTGACGGCGGTGAATTCCGGGGCGTGCTTGAGGATGCCCGCCATGAACTGGCGCGCGGTCTTGGACAGCTGGAACTCGGCACCTGGTTCGTGGAAGGCGTTGGTGTCGCCTTCAAACAAGGAGAAATGCGTGTGCATGCCTGAGCCGGGATGGTCCGAGAACGGCTTGGGCATGAACGTGGCGTACGTGCCCTGCTGGATGGCCACTTCCCGGATCACTGTGCGGAAGGTCATGATGTTGTCGGCGGTTTGGAGCGCATCGGCGTAGCGCAAGTCAATCTCGTTCTGGCCGGGGCCGCCCTCGTGGTGGCTAAACTCAACCGAGATGCCCACATCTTCGAGCATAGTGACAGCAGTCCTGCGGAAGTCCTGTGCCACGCCTCCCGGGACGTGGTCATAGTAGCCGGCCTGATCGACGGGGATCGGGATGCCATCGGGGCCGGGCTTGTCCGACTTGAGCAGGTAAAACTCAATTTCCGGGTGCGTGTAGCAGGTGAAACCCATGTCCGCGGCCTTCGCCAGGGTCCGTTTGAGCACGTTGCGCGGGTCAGCCGCTGAGGGTTCGCCGTCGGGCGTCAAAATGTCGCAAAACATGCGTGAGGTTTGCTCGGTGGCGCCACGCCACGGCAGGATCTGGAACGTGGACGGATCGGGCTGGGCCAACATGTCCGATTCGAAAACTCGGGCCAGGCCTTCAATGGCTGAGCCGTCAAAGCCCAACCCCTCCTCAAAAGCGCCTTCCACCTCGGCCGGGGCAAGGGCCACCGATTTCAGGCTACCCACCACGTCGGTAAACCACAGGCGCACAAACCGTACGTCGCGCTCTTCGATGGTGCGCAACACAAACTCCTGCTGACGGTCCACGTGCGTGCCTCTTTCCCTTTAGAACTCTCCGTCACCGCCCACCGGGAATCCGGCCCGCAGCGAACGGGTTAGCGGGCACGTATGTTGCCCGCAGTGCATACTCTACTAAGGACTGCGTCCCTGTTTGCTCAATTGGGGCCCCGACTCGTAATAAGCTGGTTGCCATGGCACCCACAAGTACTCCTGATTCGTCCGTGTCCGCAGAGCTGGCGGCTCCCTATGGCTCCGGCGCCAAGGACTCAACCACGTCCCCGGCTGCGGGAATCCCGGCAACCATTACCAAAGTGCGCACGCACCACCTGCAGGCGGCCAAGCTTGCCGGCCAAAAGTTCGCCATGTTGACGGCCTACGACCAGTACACGGCCCAGATTTTTGACGAGGCCGGGATTGAGGTGCTGCTGGTGGGGGATTCAGCCTCCAACAACGTCTTGGGCAACGAGACGTCCCTGCCCATCACCTTGGATGAGATGATCATCTTCTCCCGCGCCGTGACAGCCGGTGCCAAGCGCGCCCTGGTGGTGGCGGACCTACCCTTTGGCAGCTACGAACAATCGCCCGAACAAGCCATCGCCTCCTCCGTGCGGCTGATGAAGGAGGGCCTGGTGCACGCGGTCAAGATGGAAGGCGGGGCGTACTACGCCTCCACTGTCCGGGCCCTGACACAGGCAGGCATCCCCGTCATGGCGCACATCGGCTTCACCCCGCAAAGTGAGCACATGCTCGGCGGCTACCGGGTCCAGGGTCGAGGGGACGCAGCCCAGTCCATGGTCGACGACGCCGTTGCCTTGACTGAGGCTGGCGTGTTCGCCGTGCTGATGGAAATGGTGCCGGCCACCACCGCCCTTGCCGTTGAGGCTGCCGTTGCCGTTCCGACGGTGGGGATCGGCGCTGGAAACTGCACCACCGGGCAGGTTTTGGTGTGGCAGGACATGGCCGGTTTGCGTACGGGCAAGATGGCCAAGTTCGTCAAGCAGTACGCCCAGATGAGCACCATCTTGTCCGACGCCGCTAAAGAGTATGCGCAGGAAGTCAGAACAGGTGTGTTCCCGGGCCCGGAACACACCTTCTAAAGAAATCTGTGTAGCAGATATTGGACGGAATCACCGCCGGAAAGCGCTTGGCGAGTTACAGGGATCGTTGCAACACTCCATACCTTTTGGAGTTGCGATACCGATGGAGTCTTCATCAATTAATGAAGCTTTTTTAGAGAAAATGTCATCACCGGAAGA
>NZ_JBTNDH010000038.1:0-31722 GCF_054511095.1 Arthrobacter sp. TMN-49
AACCCTGCACCGATACCTGAAACAACAGCCGACAGCCACCACGCTGGAGGTCTTGCAAACCCAGATCGATGCCTTCGACCGGTACTACAACACCGAACGTGAACACCAAGCGTTGGAACCGGGCATGACCCCGCAGGACGCCTGGAACGCCACTCCCAAAGCTCCCACACCGGCCCCACCAGAACCGGCCGCTACGGTCGGCGCGGAACGGTTCACCGCCCAGCGCCGTGTTGGGCGTAACGGTAATGTCACCACCATGGGCACCCATTACAAAATGGGCAAGGACTACATCGGTACCACCGTGAACATCATCCGCGACGGCATCGACATCATGTTCTTTGACAACCTCGGCTCGGAAATTATCAGCCACCCCATCCCACCCAAAGGCACTCGCTACGTAGGCAACGGCAAGCCCTCAGGAATCGCCGCAGACCCGGCCGGCGCCGTACGGAAACGCAAAATCAACCCCGTCAGAACCACCACCACGACTGAACAACAAACCCTCTAAAAAGAAGTGAGACACTCCCGGTCTGGCCGCTACTCAGACCGGAAGCGTCTACACAGGTATGAGACATCAATTGTCTACACAGGTATGAGACATGAACTGTCTACACAGGTATGAGACATGACAGACCCGATTTGGTGCAACAACTGCCACACAGATGAGAGTGGACGTGCGCAGACTTACCGGTGCTTGAACTCGGCCGGGCGCTTCTCGGAGAACGCCGCCATGCCCTCTTTTTGATCCTCCGTGGCGAAGCAGGCGTAAATGGCGCGCCGCTCACGTGCGACACCCTCGGCCAGGGTGGTCTCAAAGGCTGCGTTGACTGTTTCCTTGGCGATCATGGCCACCGGTTTGGACATGGCGGCGATGGTGTCAGCGGTGGCCAGTGCGTCCTCCAGCAAGGAGTCAACGGGCACCACCCGTGCCACCAGGCCGGCCTGTTCCGCCTCCACAGCACCCATGACACGGCCCGTCAGCACCATCTCCATGGCTTTGGCCTTGCCGATGGCACGGGTGAGACGTTGCGAGCCGCCCATGCCCGGGATCACGCCGAGCTTGATTTCGGGTTGGCCGAACTTGGCGTTGTCGGCGGCAATGATGAAGTCGGCAATCATGGCCAGCTCGCAGCCACCGCCTAAGGCGTGTCCGGCAACGGCAGCAATCATGGGGGTGCGCACGCGGGCCAGCTCGTCCCACACCGAGAACCAGCTGGACTGGTACATCTCCACCGATGATTTCCCGGCCATCTCCTTGATGTCGGCCCCTGCCGCAAAGGCGCGGGAGGTACCGGTGATGACCAGGGCGCCAATGCCTGGATCGGCGTCGAAGGCACGGGCGGCGGCCAAGATTTCCTGGCCCATGGCGTCGCTCAGGGCATTGAGGGCTTCGGGCCGGTTGAGGGTTATCAATCCCACCCGGCCATGTTGTTCGGTCAAGATCATGGAGTACTGCGTCATGGTGGAGAGGTTCCGTTCAGTTCACATGGTTTGCAACGTCAATAATTGGCCAGCGCCTAGACCTCAGTTAGCGCCATCGCCGTCGTTGGCGTCCCTGATGGCGTTGATGATGCCGGAAAAATCTGTTCCCGCCCCTCCGTCCAGGGCGAACTCGCGGTAGATTTCCTCGGCAGCCCTGCCCAGCACCGCGTCCACTCCCGTGGCGTTGAGCGCTTCAACCGCCAGCCCAAGGTCCTTGGCCATGAGGGCCCCGGCAAATCCTGGCTGGTAGTCGCGGTTGGCGGGGCTTGCCGGCACGGGGCCGGGGACGGGGCAGTTGCTTGTCAATGACCAGCACTGGCCGGAGGCGTTGGCCGCCACATCAAACAACGCCTGATGACTCAAGCCCAGCTTTTCACCCAACACAAACGCCTCACTCACGGCGATCATCGATACCCCAAGGATCATGTTGTTGCACACCTTGGCCGCCTGGCCGGAGCCGGGTCCGCCGCACAGCACCACGCGTTTGCCCATCACCTCAAAGAGGGGGCCGGCTGCGGCAAAGTCCTCCTCGGAGCCACCCACCATGAACGTCAACGACCCGGCCCCGGCCCCCACAACACCGCCGGAAACTGGCGCGTCCAGGCCCCTGTGGCCACTGGCCACCACCATTTCGTGGGCGGCGCGCGCATCCTCGACCGAAATGGTGGAGCACTCCAAGAACAACGCCCCGGGTTTGGCAGCGGCCAGCAAACCACCACCGGGCCCCTCCCCCTCAAACGCCGCAAACACATGCTTTCCGGCGGGCAGCATGGTGATGATGACATCCGCCCCCAGCGCCGCAGCAGCGGAAGAGGCGGCCACGACGACACCGGCCGCGTGCGCCGCGGTAAGCGCCGCCGGCACCACATCAAAGCCCGTCACCGGATAGCCGGCGGCCACCAGATTCGCTGCCATGGGCCCGCCCATATGGCCCAGCCCAATGAAGGCAACCTTGGTATCACGAATCGCCATCGATTCCTCGCTCATGGTGGTTCCTTTCCGATCATCCCTGCCGTACCGAATACTGCCGTACCGAATACTGCCGCGCCTAAAAATGTTAGGGCGCGATCAGGCCCAATTCCTGTGCCCCCACGCTGGCAAACGCCGCTGTCACAACATCGTCGGGGACCTGTGCCAGCGTGGCCGGGGACCAGGCAGGGTTCCTGTCCTTGTCCACCAGCTGCGCCCGGATGCCCTCGGCAAAATCCGGCCAGCGAAGTGCCCGCAGCGAAACCCGGAACTCCTGGTTCAACGCCTCCTCCAGGGACCTCAGGGCCCGCGCCCGCCGCAGCGCCGCCAGAGTGACTGTCACGGCCGTGGGGGACTTCGCAGCAATGGCGAGCGCCGCAGCCTGCGCCGACGGTTCGTCCACGCGAGCGAGGCGGGCAAGGATGGTCCCGACGTCGTCCGGGGCGTACGCCTCATCAATCCACCAACGCTGTTGCGCGAAGGCGGACTCCGGTGCTGCCTGCCCCCAGCGTGCGACGGCGGAGCTTGCGTTGCGCTCGGCCAGCTCGGCCACCAGCGTGGGCAGTGCGGCTGATTCAACAAAGTGGCTGGCCAGGCCCATGGCGATGGCGTCGGCACCACTGACCATGGCACCGGTGAGAGCCGCATGGGTGCCCAGTTCGCCGGGGGCGCGGGAGAACAGGTACGTGCCGCCCACATCGGGGACAAAACCTATGCCTGTTTCGGGCATGCCGATCTTGGAGCGTTCGGTGACAACCCTGTGCGATGCGTGGGCTGAAATCCCCACACCGCCGCCCAGCACCACACCGTCCATGAACGTCACAATGGGTTTCCGGTAGCGTCTGATGCGCGCGTTGAGATGGTATTCGGCGCGCCAAAACGATTCGCTGGCATCCCCACCGGTGCGGGCGTCGTGATAGATGGAGACAATGTCCCCGCCCGCGCACAGTCCCCGCTCACCGGCGCCGGAGATGAGAACCGTTGCCACCGAGTCGTCAGCCTCCCACTCATCCAAGCACTGGGCAAGGGTGGCGATCATGGCCGGGTTGAGCGCATTCATGGCTTGGGGGCGGTTCAGAATCAGGTGCCCCAGCTGGCCAGTTTGCTGGTGTAGAACGTCGTTGTGCTCCATGTACCTATCCTGCACTGATTAGCCCTCCACGGCCAGACGGCCCACTATGAGGCGCATGATTTCGTTGCTGCCCTCCAGGATCTGGTGGACCCGCAGGTCCCTGACAATCTTCTCCAAGCCGTACTCGCTCAGATAGCCGTAGCCGCCGTGGAGTTGCAGCGCCTGATTCGCCACCTGGAAACCGGCATCCGTGGCCACCAGTTTGGCCATGGCGCACAGCTTGACCGTGTCCGGCGCACCCGTGTCCAGGGCTGCTGCCGCCCGCATAAGCATGGTGCGGGACACCTCCAGGTCGGTGTCCATCTGGGCGATTTCAAAGAGCAGGTGCTGCTTTTCAATGAGCGGGCCACCAAACGCCTGCCTGTCCTTCAAATAGGCGATCGACTTTTCCAGTGCTGCCCGGCCACCACCCAGGGAACAAGCACCAATGTTGACCCGGCCGCCGTTGAGGCCCTTCATGGCAATGCCGAAACCGTCGCCCTCGGCCCCCAGCCTGTTCGCGACGGGAATCCGCACATCCTTGAACACCACCTGGCGGGTGGGTTGCGCCCGCCAGCCCATCTTCTTTTCATTGGACCCGAAGGACAGCCCGGGTGCGTCGTGGGGAACGACGACGGCGGTGATCCCGCGGCTGCCCAGATCCGCCGTGCGGACCATGACCAGGTACCACGCGGCAGCCCCGGCCCCGGAGATGAACTGTTTGGTCCCGTTGATAACGTAGTCACCGCCGTCGAGCACGGCTGAGGTGGTGATGGCTGCGGCATCGGAGCCAACACCGGGTTCGGAGAGGCAGTAGCTGGTCAGCTCCGTCATGGCGGTGATGCCGGGCAGCCAGGCTGCCCGCTGGGTTTCGTTGCCGAACGCGTCGATCATCCACGCGACCATGTTGTGGATGGAGATGTAGGCGGCGATGGTGGGGTCCACGGCTGCCAGCTCTTCGAAAATGAGCACCGCGTCGGTGCGGCTCAGCGCCGAGCCCCCGTGCTCCTCCCCCACGTAGATCCCCCCCATCCCCAGCGCACCGGCTTCCGCCAGAACGTCCACGGGGAAGTGTTTGTCCTCATCCCACGCGGCCGTGTGCGGGGCCAGTGCTGTGGCGGCAAAATCGCGCACCATTTCCACCACCGCCTCTTGGTCGGTTGTGAGCTGGTACATGGTGCCTCCTCTTGCCGGCCCCGGTGGGGGAACAGCTTATTTGGTGACCTTGCCCATCAGGGATGCGATGGGGCGAAGGAAGAGTGGTCGTGCCGCAAACCAGGCCCCGGCCATGACCAGCAAGGACACGGCAAAGATGCCAAAGCCCCACCAATTCACGACGTCGCTGGAGGTGTACATGTGGTTCAGGTTGCGCAGGGCGCCCGTGGCCAACACCAGTGTGACGTGAACAATGATGAAGCCCACAAAGTAGAGCATGACCGGGAAGTGGATGGCCCGGGCTGCTTGGATCGGGTAGATCTTGTTCAGCGTGCGCGCGTTCTTGGGCCAGGCACCGGACATGCGAATGCCTGTGGCGATGGCCAGCGGCGCGGCGATGAAGACTGTGACAAAGTAAGCCAGCAACTGCAGGGCGTTGTAGTTAACCCAGCCGTGCTCGGTGGGCCAGTCCAGGGACAGGTACTGCAAGGCAGCTGAGATGGCGTTGGGGAAGATGTCCCAGCTGGTGGGCACAATGCGCATCCACTGGCCCGTGGCGAACAAGACCACAATGAAGATCAGGCCATTGAGTACCCAGAGCGCATCCAGGGTCAGGTGGAACCACAAATCAAGGCTGATCTTGGTGGGGGCGTTCTTAGTTTTGATCAAGCCCTTGTTGTTGCGCACCCAGTGCGCCGGTGGGCGCTTGCTGGTGCGGACCTGCCACCCTGAGCGGATGATCAACAGCAGGAAGAACATGTTCAAGAAGTGCTGCCAGCCCAGCCAGGCAGGGAGTCCCACGGGCGCTGTTTCGGGCAGCTCCGACTGCCCTGGGTAGGTGGTCATGAAAGATTGCACCGCAGCCGAGCCGGTCAACCAGCGGGCAGCGAGCACCACCACCAGCAGTGCCAGCACCAGTCCTGCCGCCACCACGGCAACTTTGGCCCACAAGCTCAGGGCCTTCCACCTGGCCGAAATACCGTTGGCCTGCTTATTGATGGGTGTTGACATGGTCTAAAGAACCTCTTTCAAGAACTTCCACGGGGCGGTTTCACTATCCTGCGTTTGCAACTGTCTCTATTTGTAACAGGTGAAGGGTTTGATGTTGCTATTGGCTGTCATAGTGTCCCAGCCAGGTGTTGCCAATCCCCAGAATACTAGGCACTACTAGTATTTACTAGGTATACCAAGTAAATTATTGTGACAGTTGACGTTGATCGCATCTGTACCTGCACCGACCGCCCGAAAGGACCTCCCGTGTCCCCCGCCTCCCCCCTGCCCATGGATCCAATTGCAGAAGCCAAGCGCCAATGGATTGCCCATGGCTGGGCCGACGCCGCCGACGCCATGGCAGCTTTTTCCTCCGTCATGCGCGCCCACCAGATCATGTATAGCCGGGTTGATTCCGTGCTCAAGCCGCAGGGTCTTTCCTACGCCCGGTTGGAGTTGTTGCGCCTGCTGTCGTTCACCCGTGACGGCGCCCTGCCAATGGCAAGTGCCAGCGCCCGGCTCCAAGTCCATCCAACATCCGTGACGAGCGTGGTGGACAGGCTGGAAAAAGACCTGCTGGTGCGGCGTGAGGCCCATCCCACCGACGGGCGGGCCACCTTGGTGGTGCTGACGGATGCAGGGCGGGCACTGGCGGAGGAGGCCACGGCAGCGCTGAACGCCGAGGTGTTTACCAAGCCCGGCATCCCGTCGGCGGACCTTGTGCAGATGACACAAATTCTGGCCCGCTTCCGCCAGGCCTCCGGGGACTTCAGCGCCCCGGTCCCGTACCCAGACCCCCTCTAGACGCTATCGCAGCAATGGCTGGTTTTTCCCGGACGCTATCGCAGCAATCGCTCTCACATCGGTGGCTGCTGCGATAGCGTCGCCTAAAAAGTGACCACTACTGCGATAGCGTCCGTGTGGGCGGGCGGGGAGCTTATTTCATGGACGGGACCCCTTGGGCGAGCACCATGTCCACAGCCGTCCCCTGCGCGCTCAAATACACCAGGTGGCTGGCGGTTTCGGCGAGCGCTAGGCGGAGTGTGAACCCACGCAGCGACTCAAATCCGCGTGACCAGCTCAGCTGCTTGGCTACCTCCCAGACTGTCTGTGCGCTTCCTGCCTCCAGTGCGGCAATCACTTCGCCGGACCGCTCAAGGGTGTGTTCGTGCAGCTCCGCCACACGCGCCGGCAGACCACGGAAACGGTATTCGTGGGCTGGCAGAACTTCCATCGCCGCCCCCACAGCCATGACCTGAAGGGACTGGAGGTAGTCGGCCAGCGGATTGGCATGAATTTGGGCCTCAAGGGAAACATGCGGTGTGATGCGCGGCAGCACGTGGTCCCCCGTGAGGATGAGCTGATTGTCCTCATCCACCAAGCAAATATGCCCGGGGGTGTGACCGGGGGTGGCCAGCACGCGAACCCTCAGCCCGGCGACGGGCAGCAGCTCCCCATCCGCCAGAAGACGCTGCGGGGCCTGGACGCTCATCAGCTGCGCCCAGGAGTCCGCGTTGAAGGTGACCTCAGCCAGGAACTCCTCCGGCACGCCCCACGCAGAAAATTGCGCCCTGTCCGTGGCCACAAACTGTTGCGGATCACTGGGCCAGTGCGCGGCCACGGGCTCATGCTCACCGAGCGCCACCCAAGCACCGGAGGCCGCCCGCAACCGTCCAGCCATCCCCAAATGGTCTGGGTGGAAGTGAGTGACAACTATTCCGGTGATGTCCACCGGCGACAGCCCCGCAACAGCCAACCCGGCCGTCAGAATGTCCCATCCCTGATCTGAATCCCATCCCGGATCGACCAAGGCGGCCTCGCCCTGACCGATCAGCAGATAGGCCAAGGTGTAGCGCATGGGGTTGTTGATGAACGGCACGGGGATGGACCAGACGCCGGGCCGGACCTCCTCCACGGCTGGCAGCACCTTGTTTTTCCAGGCATTGAATTGTTCGTGCCCTGTAATGGTGATCATGAAGCCCTCCAAGCATCAAGAACGGTGGCAAAGTCGGTGTCGCCGCAGGATTGCTTGGCCACGGCCGGCGTGCGGGAGAACCGTGGCGCCGGCGCTGCGGCAATGTGCGCACCCTGCCCCGACAAGGCGCCCCGGGCGGCCATGTGTGTATTCCGGGCGGCTTCGGCATATGTCAGAACGGGTGTCACACAGGCGTCCACGTGCTCAAAAATGCCTGTCCACTCGTCCCGGGTGCGCCCGGCAAACGCGCCCGACAACACCTCCGCCAACGCCGGCCATTGGGCAGGGTCTTCCCTGTCCGGCAGCTCGGCTGCCAGCAAGCCAAGACCGTCCAGGAGCTGGCCGTAAAATTGAGGTTCGACGGCGCCCACGGCCACGTGCCCACCGTCGGCGCACGCGTACGTCCGGTAAAACGGGGCTCCCCCGTCCAACAGATTTGATTGCCGCTCATCCCTCCACATGTTGACCGAGCGCAGTTCCAAAATGATCTGTGAGAGCACGCTGACACCGTCCACCATGGCGGCATCCACCACCTGGCCCAGCCCCGAACGTTCGCGTTCCCATAAGGCCGCCAAAATGCCAGTCAAGACAAACATGGAGCCGCCACCAAAATCCCCCACCAAGTTTAAGGGCGGCATGGGCTGCTCCGCGGGTCCCATGGCGTGCAAGGCACCGGTCAGGGCAATGTAGTTGATGTCATGCCCGGCCCGTTGGGCCAAGGGCCCGTCCTGCCCCCACCCCGTCATGCGGCCATAGACCAGCCCCGGGTTCAGGGCCAGACACTCCGCCGGGCCAACCCCCAGCCGCTCCGTGGTGCCGGGCCGGAACCCCTCAAGGAGAACATCCGCCTCCGCCACCAGATCCAGCACCCCGGCACGATCGTCCGGGTCCAACAGGTTCGCCCGCACAGTGGCGCGGCCACGCAGCAGGTGAGTGCCGACGTCGTACCCGCCCAGGGGAGGTGCCGGACCCACCACACGCACCACCAGCGCCCCGAGGTCCGCCAACATCATCGCCGCGTGCGGGGCCGGCCCAATGGCGGAAAGCTCCACCACCTTCAATCCCTGCAACGGGCCGCCCATCTCAGGCCCCTAGCGCCGCGGCGTAGCTGTCGCGCAGGGTGCGCTTGAGGATCTTGCCGGCCCCCGACATGGGCAGCGCCTCCGGGAATTCAAAACTGCGCGGCACCTTGTACCTGGCAATGTGCGCCTTGCAGAAATCCGCCAGTTCCGCCTCGGTGGCCGTGTGGCTGGCGGCGAACACCACCACTGCGTGGACGCGCTCGCCGTAGTTCTCATCCGGAACACCAATCACCGCAGCTGACGCCACCGCGGGGTGCTTGCTCAGGGCGTTTTCCACCTCGACGGAGTACACGTTCTCGCCGCCGTTGATGATCATGTCCTTGAGCCTGTCCACCACGTAGACGAAGCCTTCGGCATCCACAGAGCCTAAATCGCCCGTGTGCAGCCAGCCGCCGCGCAGTGCCTCGGCGGACTGCTCCGGCTTGTTCCAATAGCCCGCCATGACATGGGCGCCCTTGGCACAAATCTCGCCAACTTCCCCGACCGGAACCTCGTGGCCGTCAAGGTCAAAAATGGCCACCTGGCTGTGCGGGGCGGCCCTGCCCGCGGAACGCATGGACGCGCCCCGGTGATCGCCGGGCAGCAGGAGTGTGATGACCGGGGACGCTTCGGTTTGCCCGTAAGCCTGGGTCAGGCGCAACCCGGGGAAGCACTCCTTGGTGCGGTTCAGCACGCCGTCGGAGATGGCAGAGCCGCCGTAGAGCATGCGGGCTAGGGAGGAGAGGTCATAGTTCGCCGCCTCCGGATGGTCCACAAGAATCTGGATCATGGTCGGTACCAGCAACACATCCGTGGGTTTGTGTTGCTGAATGGCGCTCAGCACGGCGACGGGTTCAAAGAACGGCACCATGACGTGGGTGCCGCCCAGGATTGTCAGCCCGCACCAGGCCGCCAGATCTGCCAGGTGGAACATGGGCGCCGCGTGCAACAGCACAGCACCTGCCTTCAACAGACCGCCGCTGGCGACAGTGCCCAGGCCCGAGGAGATGAGGTTTGTGTGGCTGAGCATGACCCCCTTGGGGAATCCGGTGGTGCCGCCGGTGTAGAAAATGCCGGCCAGGTCATCGCCGCCCCGGTAGGCATCTTCGACGGGTTCGGTACCGGCCACCAGCTCCTCATAGGAGAACATGCCCTCGGGGGTGGGGCCGTCGCCGCAGTGAATCAGCGTTGTCAGCCCGGCAGTTTTTTCCAGCAGCGCCGGGGCCATGGGCACAAAGGCGTCATCGATGAGCAGCACACGTGTTTGGGAGTCATGGAGCGAGTAGGCGATCTCCGCAGGGCTCCAGCGAATATTTACCGGGTTCAGGGCACCGCCGGCCCACGGCACGGCCACCAGGTATTCGGCGAACCTGTCACTGTTCAGTGACAACATGGCAACCCTGTCCCCGGCCGCCACACCGAGTTCTTGCAGGGCGCCGGCAAGGCAGGCAATCCGCTGCGCATGTTCGGCGTAGGTGCGCACACGGTCCTTGAAGATGGTGGCTGTGGTGTGCGGGTTTGCCTGCAGGGAACGGTGTAGGCCTTGGGTCAGGTACATGGTGGCTCCTTGATAAAAAATCGACAGTGACTTTTCACTTACTTGCCGTGGAACACTCCCGGACGGCGCTCGCCCAATGCTGCCACCGCCTCCAGCAGGTCCTCACTGTGCAGGAACGCCGAGTTCCACAACGCCACATGGCGCAGTCCGCGGGCAACGTTTTCTTCACGGTCCTCGTTGAGCACGGCCTTAGTACCGGCCACCGCCAGGGGCGAGTTTGCCGCAATCTGCCCGGCCATTTCCAGCGCCGCAGACAGCAGCGTATGTTGATCGGCGTACACGTCATTGACCAGGCCAATCTTCGCGGCCCGGGCGGCCGAGATGTCCTTGCCGGTCAACGCCAACTCGCGCAGGGCACCCTCGCCAATGATGCCGCGCAGCCTCTGCAGGCTTCCGACGTCGGCGACGATCGCCAGCCGCGTCTCGCGGACACTGAACGTGGCATCCTCAGAAGCGAGGCGAACATCGGCTGCGCTGATTAGGTCGACACCTCCACCAATGCACCAGCCGGACACAGCGGCAATCACCGGTTTGCGGCACCTGGCCACGACCGTCACAGCATCCTGCAGGGTCCGGATGACACCGAGCAGTTCTGTGCGCTGCGCCGCCTGGGCTGTGGCACCCGGGCCCAGCGTGCCCAGCCAGCCGCCCAGCACCTCCTGAACGTCTAGGCCCGTGCTGAAGTGTGGGCCCGCTCCCGTGAGCACCACTGCCCGCACGCTGGCATCGGCGTCTAGGGCGGCAAAAACCTGCGGCAGCTCCGCCCAAAAGCTGTGCCCCATCATGTTCCCGCGGCCCGGCCCGATCATACGCACGACGGCGACCCCCGGCGTGGGTGCCTGCTCCACGGTGAATGCCGTCCAGACCCGGGTGAAGACGGAGTCGGCGGCAGTATCCTGCGACATCGCACCCATCAGTACACCTCGCCGTTTTCGGCTTTGGCAACCAGCGATTCCGGCGGGTTGAAGTGCTCGCCGTACTTGGCCGCAAGCTCCCGGGCCCTGGCCACAAAACCCGGCAGGCCGCCGCTATACCCGTTCATATACTGGAGCACCCCGCCTGTCCAGGCCGGGAACCCAATGCCAAGGATGGAGCCGATGTTGGCGTCCTCAATGCTGCGCAACACCCCTTCATCGAGGCACTTCACAGTTTCCAAGGACTCGGCAAAGAGCATGCGCTCCTTCATGTCCTCGAAGGGAATCTCGGTGGTGCCACCGTAGTTCGTTTTCAGGCCCTCCCAGAGGCCGTTCCTGTGCCCGTCGGCGTAGTTGTAGAACCCCGCGCCGGCCAGCTTGCCCTTGCGCCCGAACTCATCCACCATTGTGTTCACGACGTCCGTGGCCGCATGGTGCTGGTACTTTTGCACACCGCCGTCGGCCTCCAAGCCGGCCTTGGTTTCCTTCTGGATCTTGGCCATCAGCGTTAGGTTCAGCTCATCGGCCAGCTGCAGCGGCGCCGCCGGGTAGCCAGCCTGCAGACCGGCCTGCTCGATGGAGGGTGCGGCAATGCCCTCACCCAGCATGGCGATGGCCTCGTTCATGAACGTGCCGATGACGCGGCTGGTGAAGAAGCCGCGGCTGTCGTTGACAACAATGGGGGTCTTGCGGATCTGCACGGCGATGTCGAAGGCCCTGGCCAGGGTTTCATCCGAGGTGTTTTTGCCGGCGATGATTTCCAGCAGCGGCATCTTGTCCACGGGAGAGAAGAAATGCAGACCAATGAAATTCTCCTGCCCACGCACCCCTTCTGCGAGCGCAGTGATGGGCAGGGTGGAGGTGTTTGAACCAAGAACCGCACCCGCTCCAACAATGTCCTGGATTTCCTGGAAGGCCTTTTGCTTGACCTCCACGTTTTCAAAGACGGCCTCAATCACCAGGTCACAGCCGGCCAGCTCTCCCGCCTCGGCGGTGGGGGTGATTTTGGCCAGCAGCGCATCTGCTTGTTCCTGGCTCGACTGGCCCCTGGCCACGGCTCTGTCCGTGAGGGTCTTGGAGTAGTTCTTGCCACGCTGGGCTGCCTCGAGGGAGACATCCTTGAGCATCACGTCCATACCGCCGCGGGCGCACACATAGGCAATGCCCGCACCCATCATGCCGGCGCCCAGCACGGCAACCTTCTTGGCCGTGTACTTCTCGTAGCCTGCCGGGCGGCTGCCGCCGGCGCTGATGTGGCCCATATCGAAGAAGAAGGCCTTGATCATGTTGGTGGAGACCTGCCCCGTCACCAACTCCACAAAGTACCGCGACTCAATCTCCAGCGCCGTGTCAAAGTCCACCTGGGTACTTTCGACGGCGGCGGCCAGGATGGCGCGCGGCGCCGGGTAGTTGGCACCCTTGAGCTGCTTGCGCAGATTGGCGGGGTAAGCGGGCAGATTTGCCGCGAAAGCAGGCGTATTGGGGGTTCCGCCGGGGATTTTGTATTTGGGCACGTCCCAGGGCTGCACGGCCTCCGGGTTGGCCTTGATCCAGGCCTTGGCCGCCGGGATGAGCTCCTCCACCGTGCCGACCACCTGGTGGACCAGACCCAGCTCATGCGCCTTGGACGGCTTGTACTTCTGCCCTTGCAGGAGCACTTTCATGGTGGCATCAGCAACGCCCATCAGGCGCACGGTGCGGACAATGCCGCCACCACCGGGCAGCAGGCCCAGCGTCACTTCCGGCAGGCCAAGCACCGAGCCCTTGGTGTCTGCGGCAATCCTGTGGTGGGCGGCCAGCGCAATCTCCAGCCCGCCACCCACGGCGGCACCGTTGATGGCGGCAACAACAGGCTTGCCAAGGGTTTCCAGAATGCGCAGCTGAGACTTGATCTGCTGCCCCAGCTCAAAAATCTTCTCCGCGTCCGCAGGGGTGGATGCCACCAGGTCCTTCAGCTCGCCGCCAGCGAAGAACGTCTTTTTGGCCGAGGTCACAATGACACCGCTGATGGAGTCTTTCTCGGCCACCAGGCGCTCCACCACCGCCTGCATGGAGGAGGTGTAATCGGCATTCATGGTGTTGGCCGACTGGTTGGGGTCGTCAATGGTCAGGATGACAACGCCGTCGGCGTCCTGCTCCCAGAGAATGGTGTTCGTGTTCTGGTTCATTGCTTAGACCCTCTCGATCAACGTTGCCACACCCATGCCGCCGCCAATGCACAAGGTGATGACAGCCCTGTGCTTGCCGGTGCGTTCCAGTTCATCCAGCACGGTGCCCAGAATCATGGCGCCCGTGGCGCCCAGCGGGTGGCCCATGGCGATGGCTCCGCCGTTGACGTTGAGCTTCTCATCGGCAATGCCTAGGTCCTTTTGGTATTTCAACACCACGGAGGCGAAGGCCTCATTAATCTCAAACAAGTCAATGTCTTCCACGCCGAGGCCGGCAGTCGCCAGCAGCTTGCGGGTTGCCGGGGTGGGGCCGGTGAGCATGATGGTGGGATCCGCGCCCGAGGTGGCCGTGGCAACAATCCGTGCCCGCGGCGTCAATCCCAGCTGCTCCCCAACGTCAGCGCTGCCCACCAAGACCAGTGCGGCGCCGTCGACTATCCCGGAAGAATTCGCCGCCGTGTGTACGTGGTCAATGGTTTCCACGGCATGGAATTTTTGAAGTGCGACGGCGTCAAAGCCGCCGGCCTCGCCCATGGCGGCAAAGGCGGGGCGCAAGCCGGCCTGGGACTCTGGTGTGGAGTCCGGGCGCATGTGCTCGTCGTGGTCAAGAATCACAAGGCCGTTCTGGTCCCTGACCGGGATCACCGAGTGGGCGAATCGGCCCTGCGCCCAGGCCCGGGCGGCGAGTTGCTGCGAGCGCACGGCGTAGGCGTCGACGTCCACCCGGCTGAAGCCTTCCATGGTGGCGATGAGGTCGGCGCCAATGCCCTGCGGCACAAAGTAGCTGTCGTAGTTGGTGGCCGGGTCCATCGCCCAGGCGCCGCCGTCGGATCCGATGGGTACACGGGACATGGATTCCACGCCGCCGGCGATGATGAGCTGGTCCCAGCCGGAGCGCACCTTCTGAGCCGCCATGTTGACGGCCTCAAGGCCTGAGGCGCAGAACCTGTTGATCTGCACGCCACCCACGGTGTCCGGCAATCCGGCGGCGATGACCGACGTGCGGGCAATGACAGCGCCTTGGTCGCCCACCGGGGAAACAACACCCAGGATCAGGTCGTCTATGAGCTTTTCATCTAGCCCCGGATGCCGAACCCGCAGGGCATCGATCAGGCCCACCACCAGGTCGATGGGCTTGGTGCCGTGCAGGGCGCCCTTTTTGCCGCGGCCGCGCGGTGTGCGGATGGCGTCGTAGATGAATGCTTCGGGTAGTTCGCTCACGCGGGTTTTCCTTCCATTGACGCCTTTGCCCCGGTGGGCAAGGACGGTCGGCAGAACTGTGGTTGTTTACAGCGAGCGGGCTATGAGTTCCTTCATGACCTCGTTGGCGCCGGCCAGCACGCGCAACACTCTGTTGTCCGCATACATGCCGGCAATGGGGTATTCCAGGCAGTAGCCGTATCCGCCGAACAGCTGCTGGCACCTGTCCACCACCTCGGCAGTCCTGTCGGTGACCCAGTACTTGGCCATGGATGCCGTGGCCGCATCAAGGCTGCCGTTGACGTGTTTGGCTATGCAGTCATCGAGAAACACCCTGTTGATGCGGGCAATGGTGGCGCATTCGGCCAGTTCAAAGCGGGTGTTCTGCAGTTCAAAAAGGGGCTTGCCGAAGGCTTCGCGGGTTTTGGTGTATTCCAGTGCCGCCGCCACAGCTGCCTCGCTCATGGCCTGGGCCAGGATGGCTGTGATGAGCCGTTCCTGCGGCAACTGGGCCATGAGCTGGTAAAAGCCCTTGCCTTCCTCGGTACCCAAGACGTTGGCTGCCGGTACCCGCATTGAGTCAAAAAACAGCTCCGAGGTGTCTTGGCCCTTGAATCCAATCTTGTCCAGGTTGCGCCCCCTGCTGAAGCCGGGGGTGGTGTCATTGACCTCTGCCACCAGCAGTGAGATTCCCTTGGCACCTTGGGCTGTGTCGGTTTTGACGGCAATGACAACAATGTCGCAAAGCTGGCCGTTGGAGATGAAGATCTTGGACCCGCTGACCAGGTAGTCCTCACCGTCACGCACTGCCCGGGTGGTGATGGCCTGCAGATCCGAACCCGTGCCCGGTTCTGTCATGGCGATGGCACCAACCCAATCGCCGCTGCAGAGTTTGGGCAGCCATGCCAGCTTTTGCGCTTGCGTGGCGTAGGCGAGCAGGTAGTGGGCCACAATTCCTTCACTGACGGCGAAGCCAAGGCTGCCGGCGCCTGCGGCTGTCTGTTCCTGCAGCAGCAAGGCCATGTTGGCGAAGGTCCCGCCGCCTCCGCCGTATTCCTCGGGGATGGACATCCCGCAAAGCCCCAGCTCGCCGGCCCGCTGATACAGGGCCTTGTCCGGGAAACCCTGGGCGCGGAATTTCGCCTCGAGTGGGGCGACCTCCTTGTTGAAGAAATCCTGGAGCAAGGACGCCACGTCGCGAAGATCGTCATCGATCCACGCTGACGAAAAATCAGTTGTTGACATACCGCCAATAGTTCAGGACTATTGACAACGTGTCAATAGGTGGCGCAAGTCTTTGCTTTCCGCCGTGAAGGAGCAGCCAGTGAATAGATCCGGCGCATATTCGGCCATCCCGTACCCAGTGGCCGATCACCGAGCCAACACCTCGGCGGTTTCCACGGCGGTCATCGCGCACAGACTCAATCGGCGCGGCGAATGGGGCTCCCCCTGCCCCGGGATCTCTGGTGCTGCGGCGGCGGAGCGCACCGGGCCAACACCGTGAATCTGCCCAACCCAGCACCGTTACCCACTGACGCCGCAACTGCCAAGGAGGCGTCCGGCGTCGTACGTGCCGAACCGCGGCGGCAACGTCTGGACCCTGACGAGCGCCGCCAACAAATCTTTGTGTGCGCACGGAAACTCTTCAACGAACACCCCTACGAGGACGTCTCGGCAACGGACATCGCTGCGGCGGCGGGTGTGGCCCGTGGTCTGATCAACCACTATTTTGGGAATAAGCGTGGGCTGTATTTGGAAGTGATCAAGATAAGTTCAACAGTGTCAGAGGTCGCCGTGGCTAACCTGCCCGAGGGTTCCCTGGAGGAACGCATTGATCTGGCAGTGGTCTGGTTCCTCGATTCTTTGGAGAAGTCCGGCGCCATCTGGTTGACGCTGGGCTCTGGCGGGATGGGCCGCGATCCTGACCTGGAGCGGATCCTGATAGCGGCCGAGAATGACTCGATTGAGCTTTTGATAGAGGCCTGCGGGTTGGCCGGGCACACCCGGCACCGTGAACAGATCAGGGCCATGTTCAGGGTCTACGCCCAGCTGGCTCGCAGCGGTGGGCGTGAATGGTTGCTGCGCAAGACCCTTTCCCGTGGCCAGGTTCATGCGCTGCTGACCAGCACCCTGGCGGTGATTGTCGAGAAGGCGGTCCCGGCCATCTGACCCGCCCTCTGAACTGACCCGCAGAAAACGCCGAAAATCGCGCGAAAAGCGTACATTCTCGGCGTTTTCTGCGGGTCAGTTATTAAAGCCGGCCAGTTGAAATGGGGGCGCTGCATGGGCGCGGAACTGTAACAATTTACTGCTCCAGAAACCGGCCAAAGCGGTTGTTCCTGCGGCCGCCGGATAAGATCATTTCAATGCCAGCGGGGCATTGAAATGGCTGCAGGGAAACGGACAAAGAATGAGTGAATCACGCGGGATCATACCCCCCGTTTCTGGAAGCGACTCCTCGGGAACCAAGGTCCTCCTCAGTTTGGCCGCGGCCGTCATTGTCCTTTTCGGTCTAAGCCGCATCTCCTCCATTGTGGGCCCCGTATTTCTGGCACTTGTTCTGACCATCTGCGTTTATCCACTCAAACAACGCCTGATCATTCACGGCGTCCCCGCCGCATTGGCCACCGTATCCACCATTTTGGCTGTCTACGCCATGATTGGGGCACTCATTGCCTCAATCTGGGTTTCAGCCGTGCAGCTGACCCAACTGCTGCCCCAATTCACACCGCAAATCGCCGATATAAGTGCGGAGCTGCGGACCTTTCTGCATGATTCCTTGGGCATTGGCGATGATCAGGTCCGCGCCATCGTGGATTCAATTGATCTGCGGGTTCTCGTGGACACGGCCTACTCCCTACTGGGCAGTACTCTGAATATTGGCTCCGGAACCGTATTCTTGCTGCTTCTGATCATGTTCATGAGCATCGACGCCACCTACTTCCCCACCATCCTCGCCGTCGTGAAGGAAAAGCGCCCCGCCGTCGTGGAGGCCCTGGGTAACTTCGCCAAGCTCTCCCGATCCTTCATGGTGATGACAACCATCTTCGGCGCCATTGTGGCTGTACTGAACCTCATCCTGTTGCTTGCCCTGGGTGTGCCGGGGGCCGGCCTGTGGGCGCTTTTGGCCTTTGTTTGCGGCTTCATCCCATTTATCGGTTTTTGGATCAGCCTGGTCCCGGCCGCCATCATGGCCCTGCTGGCCGGCGGGCTGCCATCCTTCATAGCCGTGGTGGCCTTCTACGGGGTGATCAACTCGCTCATCCAGTCCATCATCCAGCCCAAGTTCGTCTCCGGCCAAGTGAACCTGAACATGACGTTGACGTTCCTGTCAGTCATCTTCTGGTCAGCACTGCTGGGACCGCTGGGGGCGTTGATGGCCGTGCCGCTGTCACTGTTCGCCCGGGCAGTCCTGGTTGACGCGCACCCGCAATCCGCGTGGCTACGGCCCTTCATCGGCGACGTGGCCGAGTCAAAGTCCATGCTGGCGGCCCAACGGGTTGCAGCCAAGGCCGCCAAGGTCGCAAAGCCCGCCAAATCCTGAGAAACGCTATCGCAGCAATGGTGCCATTTTGGCGAACGCTATCGCACCCACTGCGATAGCGTTCGCCAAAAACTGACCATTGCTGCGATAGCGTCTGAAGGGAGGGCGCGTCCGGGGACTATTGCAGGTTTGAGGTCAGCCTGGCCGCGCTGTCCCAGAACTTCTCCCACGACGGGCGCTTGACCCAATCGGCCAATTCCAGCTGCCGGCTGTTGGCCCGGTAGGCGTCCTCCACGGCGCGCATCTGCGCCACAAACGAGGCGCTGTGGATCAGCACGGAGATCTCCATGTTCAACGAAAACGAGCGGATGTCCATATTGGAGGAGCCGATCACGGCAACATCCGAGTCAATGCTGAAGTGCTTTGAATGGAGCACCTCAGGGGCCTTGTACAGGTAAATTTTCACCCCGGCCCGCAACAGCGCCTCATAATACGAACGCTGCGCGTGGTAGACCATGGCCTGATCGCCAATCTCCGACACAAAGAGCTCCACGTCCAAGCCGCGCCCGGCCGCCGTGATGATGGCCAGCAGCACCGAGTCCTCCGGCACAAAGTACGGGCTGGTGATACTGACCCGTTCGGTGGCTTGGTGGATCATGGAGACAAAGAGTTTCAGGTTGTTGTCGTTCTCAAAGCTTGGCCCACTGGGGACCACCTGCGCATCCACCAGCTCCGGTGCCGGGTCCAAGACGATGGAGGAGGTATCCAACTCCAACAACACATCCGTCTCGCTGAACCAGTCGGTGACGAAAACGGCGTCGAGCTCACGCACCACGGGCCCGTGGACGCGCATCATCAGCTCGTGCCAGCGCAGCCCGCGCGCAATATTCTTCTTCTTGTTGTAACTCTCGTGGACCAGATTTTGGGACCCGGTGAAGCCCACTCGCCCGTCCACCACCAGCAGTTTCCGGTGGTTGCGCAGGTCGATTCGCTGCCATTGCCCCCGCCACGGCCGCAGCGGGAGCATGGCGTGATATTCGGCGCCCATGGCGGCCAGCACGGCCAGGGTTTCCTTCCGCCCCGGGTTCATGACGGACGCCAAGTGGTCGCTGAGCACCCGCACGCTCACACCGCGCCGGCAAGCCCGTTCCAGCGCGTCAAAGAACGGTTTCGTGGCCGCGTCGTGCACCAGGATGTAAAACTCGACATGCACATAGCTTTGCGCGGCGTCAATTTCCTGAGCCATGGCGGCGATTGAGCCGTGGTAATCGGGGAGAAGTTCGACGCCGTTGCCTCCCACCATGGGCAGCGCACCCAAGTTGTTGTTGAGGGTGACGAGGGTCGCCAGGCCCTGAGGCCAGTCTTCGAAGTGGCTGAGCTGATCGAGCCCCTCGGTGCGTTCGAGGATCAACTCGTTGACGTGCTTTTGCTTGTCGCGTCGCACCTTGGGCAGACGGTTGAAGCCCACCAGCATGAAGGCGATGATGCCAATGCCGGGGATGAAGATGATTGTCAGCATCCACGCGATCGCCGTCGCCGGCCGCCGTCGAGCGGATATGTAGGCAACTGCCACGGCACCAAGGACCACGTGCAGGCCCAGCATGACCCAGGCAAGATGACTGGCCTCGCCCAACCAATTCAGGATGCTCACGAAACGTTCTCTCCCTCAGGAAAAATGCGCAACAGCGGACTCATTCGAGTCCGCCGTTGCGTCACTATGATCTTGTCAGTTTAAGCCAAGCCGGTCACGAAACTTTGCTGAAGTTCACAATCATGTCGCTCAGCAGGCGCGTACCGTAGCCTGTGGCACCGCGGGGGCGCCACGAATCGTCGGTATCGCTCTTCATGGTCCCCGCAATGTCCAGATGCGCCCAGGGCGTACCCTTGACGAACTCGGAGAGGAACAGTGCTGCCGTGATGGCTCCGGCTGTGGGGCCACCCATGTTGGAAATGTCAGCAATTTCCGAGTTCAGCTGAGGCAGGTAGCGCGTTTCCAGCGGCAGCTGCCAGGCAGATTCCCCGGTTTCATGGGCTGCTGCCGTCACTTGATCAACCAACTCTTGGCTGTTGCCGATGACGACCCCCACCAAGGTGCCCAGGGCAGCCATGGCGGCGCCTGTCAGCGTGGCGACGTCAACAATGGCGTCGGGGCTTTCCTCCATGGCCAGGCTTAGCGCGTCCATCATGACCAGCCGGCCCTCGGCGTCGGTGTTCTTGACTTCGACGGTTTTGCCGTTGCGGGCCGTGAGCACATCGCCGAGCTTCGTGGCCGTGCCCGAGGGCATGTTGTCTGTGCACATCAACCAGGCGCTGACTTCGGCTGTGGCGCCCAGATCGCGCAGCCCGGTCATGGCGGCCAGGACCGCTGCCGACCCGGCCATGTCCATTTTCATGGCCAAGTGCATCGGGTCAGAGGGCTTCAAACTGATTCCACCGGAGTCGTACATGATGCCCTTGCCCACCAGGGCCAGGTGGGCTGTGGGGACACCTGCAGGCTTGTAGCGCAGCACGATCATGCGCGGTTCCTCGTAACTGCCAGCATTCACGCCGAGCAAGCCGCCGCACCCGAGCTCAATGAGTTCAGACTTGCCATAGCTTTCAACTGTCAACCCAAAGGACGGGCCCTGCTCGGAGGCAAAGTTAGCGTACTCGGTGGCTGTCAGGTGCCCGGGCGGATTGTTGGCCAGGTCCCGGGCCAGTGCGGCCGAACGGACCAGCACTTTGCCACGGGCTGCGCCGGCGGCGGCTCCCTCACCGGCGACAACGACTTCAAGGCTCTCCACGGCGATGTCCTTGGGCGCCGTCAACAGTGCCGTGAAGCGGTAGCGGGCCAGCAGGGCGCCCTCCACCGCAGCCTGGGCGGCCACGGCGTCGTCGAGCCCGAGGCCCGCCGGCAGGACCAGCGCCAGCTTGGCATGGCGAGCCGCGGCGCGGGCAAATGCGGCTGAATCGTCGCGCAGCTCGTCAGCCGTGCGGGAGGCACCGTCCCCGGCACCCACCGCAATGACCGCCGTCGCATCCTCACGGGGAAGAACCAAGGTCTGACCGGCTGCACCGCTGAATCCGGCAGCCGTCAAAGCGTCCCTACTCAAGCCCAGTTCGGCGGGCACCTCACCATCGATGGAAACAAAGTATCCGACGGCGGACGCCGCACCGCTGGGCGCTGACGGCGCGGAAACCGTTGGATCACGCTGCAGCGAGGGGGCCGGATCGTACGATTCGGGAATCAATTTAAGGGGCGTATGCGCCATGGGGAAACCTTTTCTCTCGTTATGAAACGCTTGCTAGCTTGCGGGACCCCACGGGATGCCTGTGACAAACCAGAGCACCAGGAACGCCGTCCACATCACGATCAGGACCACGGTGTAGGGCAGCATCATGGCCACAACGGTGCCAACACCGGACTTGGGCCGGTACTTTTGGGCGAAGACCACGATCATGGCGAAGTAGGGCATGAGCGGGGTGACAATGTTCATGGGTGAATCGCCCACCCGGTAGGCGGCCAGCACGGCCTCGGGCTCAATGCCCAGGCGCATGAACAGGGGTATGAAGATCGGCGCCAGGATGGCCCAGGCGGGTAGCCCGCCAGGCATCAGGATGTCGATGATGAGTGCCACGATGACAAAGCCGATCAGCAGCGGGACCGGCCCAAAGCCGGAGGTTTCCAGCCAGTCGGCCATGCCGACGGCGCCCACAGTTGCCAGGTTGGTGTAGGCAAAGTAGGCGATGAACTGGGCAATGACCAGCAGCAGGAAAATCAACCCAGCCAGGTTGGCAAACGTCTTTACGATCGGGTTGATGATGTCCATGCTGTTCTTGATGGTTCCGGCGCCCAGGCCGTAGGCGATGCCGCAGCCCAGGAAGATGATCATGACCAGGAAGATGATGCTGTCCAACAGCGGTGCGGCAACAATCAACGAGCCCGTCTCCGGGTTGCGCAGCGGCCCCCAGGACGGCAGCGAGAGCAGAAGGACGACGGCGGCGATGCCAAGACCGGCGAACATGGCCCATTTCAGGCCCTTCTTCTCCGCAGGTTCCAGCGCGCCGTCCTCGTGCCCGGCTGACGGACCTTCGTAGACGCCCAACCGGGGTTCCACAAACTTATCGGTTAGCACGGTGCACACGATGGTCACCAAAATGGTGGAGGCGATGCTGAAGTACAGATTCGCCGTCACGTCCAGGTTCCTGGCCGGATCCATCATGTGAATGGCCTCGTTGGTGACCTCCGTGAGCATGCCGTCCAGTGGAGTGATCAAAACGTTAACGCCGAAGCCTGCTGCAACACCGGAGAACGCTGCAGCAAGGCCAGCTAGCGGGTGTCGGCCCAAGGAGTGGTAGATCGCTGCACCGAGCGGGATCAACACCATGTAGCCGGCGTCGGTCGCAATGCTGGAGATCACGCCCAGGAGCACTATCACGAAGGTGATCATGCTTGGGTGGGTCACCAGCACCAGCTTGCGAATCAGGGCAGAGATCAACCCTGCCTCCTCAGCCAGGCCCACACCCAGCATGGCCACCAAGATCACGCCAACAACCCCAAAGTTGGTGAAGTTAGTGACCATGGAGGTGAACAGGAAACGGATTCCGTCGGCGTCCAGAAGGCTGCGCACCTTGGTGGTGACGTCGTCGATCTCTCCTGTGACTATGTTGGCGCTTTGGAACGTTGCGCTGGCCCCGGCCCAGGAGAAGACGACCGACAGCACCATGACCGCGCCAATAAGAATCAAGAAGATGACGGCGGGGTGGGGAACTTTGTCCCCCACCACCTCGACACCCGTCAGGAACTTCTCAAGCACTGACTTCTTTTGCGGTTTAAGTTCCGCCACTTTCTCGGCCATGAAGCGTCCGTCCCGACTGTTCCTTTAGCGCTTAGACCAGTGCCTTGGCTTTGAGCTGTGCATACTCTTCCGCGGTGACGGCGCCGGCGTCCAGCAATGCCTTAGCGGCAGCGATCTGCTCGGCAGGGCTTTGGGTGTGCGCCACGCGGCGAACATACTCCTCAGTTTCCTGCTGCGCCTGATTGAGCGAGGCGATGCTGCGCTCGGTCATGCCGCCGCCGCGAACAATGATGTAAATTAGTGCCGTAATGAACGGTGTCACGACGAGGAAGAAGATCCAAATAGCTTTCGCCCAGCCTTTCAGGGCCGAGTCGCGGAAGAGGTCGGCAACAATCTGGAAAAGCAAAACTAGGTAAGACAAAAACAAAAAGAAGATAATGATGGACCAGAGAGTTTCAAGGAAGTTCATTTTTTACCCCAGAATCTGTTGAATGGACAGGGACCACGTTAGTGCCCTGAGAGTGATTCAAATGCTCACATTGCCGTGTTTCCCTGCCACATTAGCAGCTGATATCCCGTCGGCGCTCTTTGGGTTGTCACAATTTCTCAACGGTTTGGGGCCGCGTTCGGATTGTTCTGCGGCAATCAAGAAGTTAGCCTTTGCTTATGAGCGAAATCGCCGTCATGCTGACAATTCTGGCCATCACTATTGTCATCTTCGTATGGAACAGGTTCCCCGTCGAGTTAGTGGCGATAGGTGTTGCATTAGTTCTCTTTGCCACCGGCATCATTGATATAGATGATGCCTTTTCAGGATTCGGTTCCCAAACAGTTGTCTTGATTGCCGCACTCTTTGTGGTGGCGGAGTCCATTGATGCTGCCGGAATCACCACCTGGATGGGTGGTTTATTGGTCAAGTTTGCCGGAGACAGCAGGCCACGTCTAATAGCGCTGATCATGCTTTTTGCCGCCTTCCTAACAGCAGTCATCAGCGTCAATGGTGCAGTGGCCGCACTATTGCCCATGGTTGTTGTGTTGGCCGTGCGGCTGGGCCGGGAACCTGGTCAATTGCTCATGCCCATGGCCTTCGCCGCCCATGCGGGCTCCTTGCTTGTTTTGACTGGTTCTCCTGTGAACATTTTGATTCTCGAAGCTGCCACGGACTCCACTGCCCGGGGCATTGGCTTCTTTGAATTCGCACTTGTCGGTTTGCCACTGCTCATTGGCACCATTGTGGTGGCCATATATTTCGGGCCCAAACTTCTGCCGAAACGCGTGCCCGAAGACTCGCCGAAGGACCTCAGCAGCCATCCCAAGGTCCTACTGGGCCACTACTGGCCCGCCGAGCACGATCTCGTCCGGCTCCTGGTTCCGGCAGGCAGTCCACGCGTTGGCGCCAAGGTTGCCGGGGTGCTGCCCGCTACCCGTGGCGGTGTGCACCTGCTCAGCGTGCAAAGCGCCACCGGAAAACCTCTGCCCTCTGACATCTTGGGCGCCGGGAGCTACCTTGTGGTGCGCGGAACGGCCAGCGAAATTGCCGACTTTGCTACTGAGTATGAACTGAATGTCGAAACCACCAGTGGACGCGAAGTCGCCTGCGGTTTGGTGAGCAAATCATTCGGCGTTGCCGAGGTATTGGTGGCGCCCCGCTCGAATCTGATCGGCACCAGCGTCTATCCGGGCATGGTCACCGAGAGCGGCTCCCTGGTGGTCTTGGCGCACCAGCGAGCCGGTAAGAACCCGGAATCCGGAGCTAGCCACGTCAAAGCAGGTGACACCCTTTTGCTCCAGGGAAGCTGGAATGCTCTGGATCAGCACACCCGGGACCAAAACGTGTTGCTGGTGGACTCCCCCGACGCCATCCGGCGCCAAACGGTGCCCCTAGGACCCGGCGCCCTTCCGGCACTCGTCATCCTAGTAGCCATGGTGATTATGATGACCACCAATATTGTCCCGGCGGCAGTGGCGGCGCTACTGGCAGCCATGGCCATGGTGCTTAGCCGCGTGGTCACAGTGAGCCAGGCCCACAGGTCCATGTCGTGGCAGACACTAATCTTGGTGGCTGGCATGATTCCGCTGTCGGCGGCCATCACCAAAACCGGTACCGCAGAAATGTTGGCCAACGGCATTGTTTACCTCACCGGCGGCAGCAGTCCGTATGTGCTGCTGCTGGGCATTTTTGTTGTCACGGCCGTACTGGGACAGCTCATTAGCAACACTGCCACCGCCCTGATCATCATCCCCATCGCCCTGTCAGTGGCCGGTGAGGCTGGCCTGTCGCCTCTCACCGTGTTGATGTGCGTGAGCGTGGCCTCCTCGGCCGCCCTACTGACTCCCATCGCCACCCCCGCCAATATGATGATCATGCGCCCGGCGGGGTACAAGTTTGGCGACTACTGGAAGTTTGGTTTGGTGATTATGGCCCTGTACGTGGCCGTGGCCGTGTTCCTGGTCCCAGTCTTCTGGCCCTTCTAGCCGCCCCCCTCCTCATCTGACCCGCAGAAAACGCCGAAAAAGTCCTCGGAATCGAGGATTTTCGGCGTTTTCCGCGGGTCAGATGTCATGAGGGCCGGGAAACAAGAAAGTCCCCGATCCGAAGATCGGGGACTTTCTTTTCTATCGTTGCGGGGACAGGATTTGAACCTGTGACCTCCGGGTTATGAGCCCGGCGAGCTACCGAACTGCTCCACCCCGCGATGTGTTTATTACTTTACGCTGCCCCGGTCCCGGGTGCCAAACCGAACGCACGTGACCTTCGTCTCCCACCCTGTTCACCCTGTGTTTACGCGAATTTCACCCCACCCAACAAAAAGGAGCAGGCCCCCTCACCGTGAAGTGAGGGGGCCTGCGACCACGCAACTACGACGTCGTCGCTAGGGTTTAGGGCTCGGCGTTGCGGTGGCAGATGGCGCCGGTTTTGCGGGCGCACCTTCAGCGGCCAGGGCTGCCGTGAGTGCCGTCTCCAGACGCTTCTGGGCTTCGCCATATGCTGCAAAGTCGCCCTTGGCCAAAGCTGCCTGGCCCTGCTTCAGGGCTGCGCTGGCGTCGGTGAGGGCCTTTGCGAGGGCGGGGTTGGCACTGGCAGTTGGGGGCTCATCACCTCCCGTGGAGCTACCACCGCTCCCTTTGCTCTTATCCACGCCGGCATCGCCTGCGGCTGCGCCGGAGTCACCACCAAAGAGCCTATCCAATGCCTCATCCAGAGTGTCCGCATAGCCAATCTTGTCACCGAAAGCCACCAGGACCTTCTGCAACGTGGGGTATGAGGTTGAACCCGTTGACTGCAAATACACGGGCTGAACGTACAACAGTCCCCCGCCCATGGGCAGCGTCAGCAGGTTGCCGTTTTTGACCTCCGACTGACCCAAGGTCAGGATGTTCAACTGATCAGAAACTGTGGGGTCCGTCTGGAATGTATTCTGCACCTGACCCGGGCCGGGAACCTGCGTGTCGACAGGCAGTTCGAGCAACTGCAACTTGCCGTAGTCAGGTCCCTTAACACCCTTGACCTTGCCAGCATCACCGTTTGCGGCCATGAAGCCATACAGCACGTTGCGCGAATCGGTGCCAGTCACCTTCTGAGGAATAAAGTCAGTGGTCAACGAGAAGGCAGTCTTCTCGGCGCCCGGCATCTTCAACGACAAGTAGTATGGCGGTTGCTTGTCAACAGCCTTTGTGGTGGGGTCATCCGGGATGCTCCACGCCTCAGTATTCTTGAAGAATTTGTCCGGATCCGTCACGTGGTACTGACCCAGCAGCTCACGCTGAACCTTGAAGATATCTTCCGGGTAACGCACGTGGGACATGACGTCGCCCGACATCTCCGTCAATGGCTTCACGCTTGTGGGGAAAACTCTCTGCCAGGCCTTCAGGATCGGATCCTCGGCGTCCCAGGCAAACAGCTCCACCGAACCGTCGTAGGCATCCACTGTGGCCTTGACCGAGTTGCGAATGTAGTTGACCGAGGCGTTGGGCAAGGGCGCCATGCCGTTGGTCTCTGTCAAGGAATCCGTGGTGGCCTCTTGCAACTGCTGCTGCTGGGAATACGGGTACTGAGAACTTGTGGTGTAGCCATCCACAATCCACTTGACCTTGCCATCAACAATGGCCGGATAAGGGTTGCCATCGATCGTCAAGTACGGGGCCACCTTCGCTACGCGCTCCTCCGGTGTCCTGTCGTAGAGTACCTGCGACTCCTCATTGACGCCGTTGGTCAGCAACAAATCCGTTGACTGGAACTTCAATGCGAACATGAAGCGGTTGAACCAGTTGCCCACATTCGGACCCGCATCGCCGGTGAAGGTTGTCAGGGCCTCGGAGGCGGGATCCTCGGCTCCACTGGCGGTGGAACTCCCTTGTGGGCGGTCCAGCTCAATGGGGCCCGTCCCCTCCGGGGCGCCAACAATGGAGTAGTCAGTGGTCGACTGGCCGAAGTAGATGCGCGGCTGATAGCTGCTATCAGTGCCCAACACACCTTTGGAGGGCACCCCCGACTGCATGAACTTGGGTTTTCCATCGGAGGTGACAGTGTTGCCGTACGCGGCAACCATGCCGTAACCGTGCGTGTACACCAGGTGCTGGTTATACCAATTCTGCTGTGCAGGATTAAGGCCCTGCGGGTTCAATTCACGGACGGCAATGACTGCATCTTGAACCTTGCCGTCAACGGTGTACCTGTCCACGTTAAGTGTCTTGGGGAACTCGTAGTAGGGACGGTACTGCTCCAATTCCCGGAACGTTGCCGAGAGCAGGTTCGGGTCAAGTAGGCGGATGTTTGCTGCAGTGTCGGCGTCCTTACGCAGGGCACCGGCCTCCACCGTCGTGGTGGCGTTGTAGGGGGTGACGGCGATGTCGGAGAGCCCGTAGGCCTCGCGGGTCATCTCGATGTTCCGGTCAATGTATGTGGCTTCCAGGTTTCCCTGCGAGGGCTTCACCTGCCATTCCTGCACGGCCAAGGGGTAGATTCCGCCGGCAACAATGGCTGTCACGGCAAGCATGCCCGCACCAATCAACGGCAGCTTCCACTTGCCAATGAACGCGGCAACAATGAACAGGATCGCCACGATGATGGCGGCGGCAGCCAAGATGGCCTTGGTGGGGATGACAGCGTTGACGTCGGTGAACATGGCACCTGCCCGGTATCCGTCGTTGTCCTGCAAGGTGGCATAGCGGCCCAACCAGAAGTTGACGCCCAAAAGAATCAAGAAGACGCTGGCCATGACGGCCATGTGGATCTGTGCGGCGCGGGAGGTGAAGATGCCACGCTCGGTCAGCCGGATGGCGCCGTAAAGATAGTGCGTGAGCAGGCCCGCAATGAAGGCAATCACTGTGGCACTAATGAGCATTCCCACAACAAAGCCAAGGAACGGCAAAGTGTTGGTATAAAAACTGATGTCCAAACCAAATTGGGGATCTGTGGTGCCAAAAGGGACCTGGTACAGGAACAGCATGACCTTGTCCCATTGGGCCATGGCCGCCGTGCCGGCAAACAAACCAAAAACCACCGGCAGACCAATCATGACCACGCGGCGGATGGGTTCCAACTGCACCTGATAGCGGTTGAGGTTGTCCTCGCGGGCACTGTCCGGGGCGTAGATGGGCCGGGCCTTGTACGCCAGCCGGATGGAGAAGAACACAGCCAGTCCCATGATGAGGAAGGCAGCCAAGAAGATCAACAGCTTGGCAATGCGCTCAGTCCAATAAACTTCGGAATAGCCGATCTGGTTGAACCAGAGCAGGTCCGTGTAGACGCCGGAGAAAAGCACAACGCCAACCACCAGGGCCGCCACAACAATAATGGTTGGCAGCAGGGCACTGCGACGCTTGGGCCGGGTGGAATTGCTCGGCGACGGGGCTGGGCGGGATGTCACTCTCTACCTCTTACTCAAGTGGTGGATCTATAAGTTGCCGGTGCTTCTACTTAGTACTGTCTCTTGTTGCTACGAACAGGTACTAATCAAAGTTCCTTAAGATGCGCAATTGTTACTTGCAGCTGGGCAGTGCCGAACCGTCTTTGCCCGAACCAATCAGCGATACAGCCTCATATGCTTCATCGAGCGTATCGACCTTAATAACCTGCAGACCATCGGGAACATGTCCCACAACGTCACCACAGTTGGCGCCCGGTGCCAAGAAGTAGTCGGCCCCGTTTTGTTCAGCGCCCACCATCTTTTGGGCGATCCCACCAATGCCGCCAACCTTGCCAACGGGGTCAATGGTTCCGGTGCCGGCAAATTTCTTGCCACCGGTGAGCTCGCCAGGGGTCAAATTGTCCATGATGCCGAGCGCGAAAATCATGCCCGCGCTGGGGCCGCCAATGTTCTCCAAGGAAATCTTGACGTCGAAGGGAAAATTGAAAGTGTTTTGTGTGGTGATGCCCAACAAGTATTTGCCGCCATCACCAATTTTTGGTGTCAGGGAAACAGTCTTCTCGGCCCCGCCGCGCAGCACACGCAGCTCAGTGGGGGCGCCTTTGCCGTCGGCCAGCACCTCTTGCACCACCGAAAGGTCGGTGATTTTTTGTCCAGAGATGGTGAGCAGGACGTCGTCGGGCTTCAGGATACCCGAGGCGGCGCCGTCGTCGGGGATGGAGGCCACCGACAGATTCGTCTGGAAGGGGATGCTCAGGGCCGTCAGGGCTGCGGCCGTGGCATTTTCCTGTGACCCAGTCATGGCTGCGGAGTTCTCACTGTTGACGCTTTCCTGGCTGACACCCGGGGCGTAGATGAGCTCGGCCGGGTACACGGTGTGCGACGGCGTGAGCCAAGACTGCAGCGCATCGAGGAAGCTGATCCTGCTGTCGGGCAAGCCGCCACTCAAATGAACCGTTGTGAGATCCAGGCTGCCGGAGGTGGCTGGAAAGTTTTCGTGGCCGGAGATGGTGATGATGGGCTTGCCATCGAACTTGCCTATCGTGTTGATGGCGGGGCCCGGAGACTCAATCACATAAGGAACGGGGATGGTCATGGCGGCAACCGCCAGCACCACCGACAAGACTCCGGAGACAAGCATCAGGGAGAATCTCTTGTCCCGAATGGTGCTCGACGACGGCGCAGTCTCTAGTATCTCCTGGCTCAAAACTGTGACCTTTCCAAGCTCATTTGGGCCTTGCCGACACCCACGAAAAAGCGGGCGCCAACCACCAAGCTTACTGTGTCTCATTGTGCCGCACGTGTGCCCGGGCTGAGAGTAGACAGTGAGTATTTCTGCGCGTGGCCACGCGTCGAATAACCCTTTGCCTGTAGCGAACAATCACCTTCTCCGGGGCGACAACTCAAGGCCGCGGCGGTAACGTGAAGTATTCAGCGTCCACGCCAACGAACGGGCCATCATGTCTTCCACACCAGCCAACAACGACGACGACACCCCGAAGGATCCCCTTCAGGAAATGCTCGCCAACCTTTTAGGCGGCCAGGGCATAGAAGGCTTTGACCCTGCCGAACTGGCCAAAGCGGCTGGCCTGCCCTCCGATCCGAACGCGCTGGCGCAAATGTTTTCCCAGGTTCAGGCGATGATGAGCGGCTCCTCCGACACCCCCGTCAACTGGGAACTGGCCCGCGACTCCGCCCGCAAGGCAGCAGCGGGCGACGACCCCTCAGTAACCCCCGCACAGCAGCAGGCCGTGGATGAAGCATTGCGCCTGGCCGAAATGTGGTTGGACCCGGTCACCGATCTAGCCGCAACCGCCATCATTGGCCGCGCGTGGTCGCGCGCAGAATGGGTGGAGGAAACCCTCGGCACCTGGCAGCGGTTGACGGAGCCTGTGGCCAACAGCATCGCCTTTGCCATCTCCAAGGCCATGAACGATCAACTCCCCGAGGAAATGAAGTCAGCCATGGGTGGCGCTGCATCAATGATGCAGAACATGGGTGGCGCCTTGTTTGGTTTGCAGCTGGGGCAGGCTGTTGGCGCCCTGGCCAAGGAAGTGCTCGGCTCCACTGACATCGGCATCCCTCTGGCTGATCTCCAGATGGCCCTTGTCCCATCGAACATCGTGGCATTTGGTGAAGGGCTGGAAGTGCCCGAGCAGGAGATCCTGCTGTATCTGGCTCTGCGCGAGGCAGCCCATGCACGCTTGTTTGTGCAAGTGCCATGGCTGCGCGGCCACCTGCTGGGAGCCATCGAATCCTATGCTCGCGGCATCCACATCGACATGTCCCGGATCGAAGACTTGGCCCAGAACCTTGATCCATCCAATCCCGAGGCCCTGCAGGCTGCCCTGTCCCAGGGTGTCTTCATGCCGGCACGTACACCCGAGCAGGATGCCGCCTTGACCAAGCTGGAAACAGCTCTGGCCCTCGTTGAGGGCTGGGTTGACGAGCTCAGCTTTGAGGCCGCAGCGAACCTGCCGGCAGCCGCAGCCATCCGCGAAACCATTCGCCGCCGGCGCGCAACGGGCGGACCGGCCGAGCACGCTTTCGGCTCGCTGGTCGGTTTGGAACTGCGCCCGCGCCGACTCCGTGAGGCCGCTGACTTGTGGGCGTCCTTGAAGGAGCAGCGCGGCATTTCCGGCCGTGACGCCATTTGGGCGCACCCCGATTTGCTCCCGACAGCAGCAGACTTGGACGATGCGGCAGGCTTCAGCGCCCGCCGCAGCCTCGAGGACGCCTCCGATTCCGACGTGGATGCTGCGCTGGCCAAGCTCCTTGACGGCGGTTTTGATGACGCACCCTCCGCCGACGCCCCCTTTGACGACGCCGAGCCAGACGTCGCTCCGTCCGGCGACGCCGAGCCCGATTCCGGTGAGAGCAGCCCACAGGACCCCGATACGGACAAGAAGTAAGCGCCGATTTTCGGCTGCGGGGGGGGGGGGGGGGGGGGGGGGGGGGGGGGGGGGGGGGGGGGGGGAGGGAAGAAAAAAAAAACAAGCGCGTCAAC
>NZ_JBTNDH010000039.1:0-30313 GCF_054511095.1 Arthrobacter sp. TMN-49
TGTCCTTTCGAGTGGGATGTGAGAATTTTCCTCGAAGGACCCACGGTGACCGCCCCCTTTTCAGGGCTACCGGTCACCGCCGGGTGTTACACCACTCTACGGGGCACTACTACCTGACAAGAATGCGAGCGGAATCGCCAGGAGTCGGAACCAGGAAAGTTCCACTGCGATAGTGCGCACGGCTGGCACGGCCCACATCGCGTAGGAGATATAGGCAATGGCAACGACCGCTGCACTGACCCAGCCAGGGCCCGGTACGGAATTCCCAATCCCCATAGCAGCGAAGAACCGGGGAGGATTGGGAAGAATCCAGAAGGCAAGGGCGGTCGCGAAACTGGCAATGACTCCTGCCGCCAGAAATACTGTTCGACGTCGTGCGGCTGCCTCTATCACAGCTCGGCTCCCTCTACTTCATGATTCTCCAGCGTCCGAGGATGTCTGCCGGCGTCGTCGATAGAGTGCGACCGTCCAGCAAGATTAGTGAGGTATCCCGCAACCTGGCGCCGCAGCTCCGTTTCAGGAAACCGTTCAGGCCGAGAGAGTGCGTTGACTGCCAGACCATCCATGAAAGCACGGAGCCTCGTCGCCTCAGCTGGATGCGAGCGGCCAGTAAGGGCCGTGACACTCCACAGGGCTAGATGGTCAAGCCCCTCCTCTGCCTCATCGAGCACATTGCGGTGGGCGCCACCGCGCAAAGTAACAATGGCACTGAACCAGACATTGGCTTCTGTACGTCGGACGTCATCGAGAGGCAGCGTCTGACCCCAAGCGTCAGCGACCTGATCAAAAATATCCCCACCTGCACCCGCCTGCGCGGGATACAACCGAAACTCTCCAAGAAACAGGAGGCACAGTTGGTCTCCGTCCACCGGGCGGGAACTAACGCAACGCCGGAACTCGCCGAACTCTTCTCCGTGGCCCGTTCAACCGTCTACCGCGCCATCAAACGCGCCGGAGGGACCGCCAGTTAAGTCCACAAAGTTTCACCACTCACCCACGGAATCAACACCGCTACGTCCTTAGTGTGAATTTTCGTACCGATCCTCCTCGGACCCCAACTCTTGGCCGCGAGGGCGCGGACACAGCCACGCGGAGGATGCGCCTGAAAAAATGAAATACCCTGCGTCAACGCGTTCGTTGATCTTGATTGACAAGTCGATTGTAACTACTAGTATGTACAGTATGAGTGAATCCACGAAGACACGGTTGATCGAGTCGGCCCGGGAACTACTGTGGGATCGCGGCTACACTGCGACAAGTCCGCGCGCCATCCTGGACGCGGCGAATGTCGGGCAAGGCAGCATGTACCACCACTTCCATGGCAAGGAAGACCTCGCACACGCGGCTATGCAAATAAACGCGGATGAAATGCGTGCCGTCGTGGAGAAGGACCTCGCAGCACCCGGGTCAGCCGTCGACAGGATCTCCCGGTACCTCCACCGAGAGCGCGAGGTTCTCCGTGGGTGCCGGTTCGGTAAGCTCGCCCAGGATGCCGAGGTGACCTCCTCGGAAATCTTGTACCCTCTCGTATCCGAGATGTTTGCGTGGCTACAGACTCGCCTCACGGAGGTCATCAGGGAAGGCCAGCGAAACGGCGAATTCCGCACACAATTGAACCCAACCGGGATTGCGGCCATGATCGCGGCGACGCTTCAAGGTGGCTACGTTCTTGCGCGCGCCGCACAGGATCCGGCAGCGTTCACATGCGCAATTGACGGCGCGCTCGAGCTCATTCGCACGTCCGCAACAAGTCACTGATGAATTTCCTTGGTCGCCTCGAGACAGTGACACCGCCTGGCTCGAGCCCGCCGAATTGCGCTGGCATAGATCGGCGCCCAAAACGATGCCCTGACACCCGCCCACCAAGTCCGCCATTCACGGAGGAACCTCGCCAATGATTGCCGCCCAATACGAAATCACGCTGCCAGCCGACTACGACATGGACATCATTCGCCGCCGAGTTGCCGCACGCGGCCATGCTTTGGACAAACGCCCGGGTATCGGCCTCAAGGCCTATCTCATCCACGAGATTGCCGACGGCTCCACCGCGAACGCCTATGCCCCGTTCTATCTCTGGACCGATCCCGACGCCCTCGCAGCATTCCACTGGGGAGGGCAGGGCTTCAACGGCATTGTCCGCGACTTCGGACGGCCCGCGGTGCAGACATGGATCGGAGGGCACTTCCACAGCGGCCCACGCTACAACCAAACGCCCGTGTACGCCACGAAGACGATCCTGGTCCCTGCGCTGGCCGGTGACCCGCAAAGTGAGGCCACCAAGCTCCAAGAGCTCGCCGAATCGATCGCCGAGAATGACGATACCCACAGCGTTGCGTGGGCGATCGACCCGACAACGTGGCACGGCATCATCTTCCGCCTCAGCACATCGCGCCCGCAGAACTCAGCAAACGCGACTGTCTACCAGGTACTCCACCTCTCGACGCCGGAGATGGACCAACTCCGCTAGCTCATGAGAGCCGAAGGGTCCGGACCTTTGGCGGCGGTCTCATCAAACCCCGCAGTGCTCTTTACGTGTCGAGGTTAGCTACGGAGCGATTTGTACTTTGCTATAAGCACCAAGCCGAAGTAGAAACACAAGGTGAAAAACACCACGACACCAAAACCGCCAGCAGTGCGGCCACCATTTCCTGCGGCTCACCCATCCGGCCGTTCCTTGATCACGGAGGCCGGGGCGCTCCGTGCAAGCGTACGTTGTCCGGCACGGTCGTAGGCGAAGACCATGAAGTCGCCGCTTCCACGGCCATAGGAAACTTTTCGGCAGTAGTTTGAGTGTCCCGAGGTACAGCATCTGTCGCATACAACGGAACTGTTACTCATTCGGTTTGTGTTGGGTGCAGGGTCCTTTCGCTGGCGGCCACTAATCCGCCAACGGTTCTGCACTAAGACGATAGTCCTCCCCGAGCTTTCGTTTGGATTCACCGATCTGAGACCGAACTGACGCACCTTGCCGTGGTACCGACCATTCACGAATTTCGGGGCAACGTCAAGGAACCCCAACGAGTCTTGAATGACGCTAGATCAAGGGTTTACGCTGCGTGATGCCGGCTTGAGTCAGGCGGCACGCCCCGACTACCGCGTTGCACCGTCGAGCATCTCCTTAGCCAGGAAGCGCACCCTCTTGTTGATGTCGTCCCGGACCAAGCGCATCCGCTCCATCCCCTCAATGCCGCGTTCAGAGGGCTCATCCGTGTCCCAATTGCGGACCTCAAGGCCGGGCACGGGATTCACCACAGCCTCACTGCCCAGAGTGATGACGAGGCCCACGTCGGCGAGCATGTCCTCGGTGATGGCCTTGGTGTGTTCACCGCTAATATCGACACCGAGTTCCGCCAGTGACGCCACGGACTGGGCGTTTAACGACGCTCCTGGCTTGGTGCCAGCGGTGTAGACGGTGACAGAGTCCCCCACTAGCTGGCGCATGAGGCCCCCGGCCATCTGGGATTTGCCACCATTTTTCACGCACACGAAGAGGACGCCGGGTTTGCTAGTCATGAATAATTCTTCTTTCAGCCGTGGGAATGGAAATGACGTTGGACTGCGTGGGAGGGTATGCCCAACACAGGAACGATTTGGGTGGTGAGGAGACGGTGGAGCATCGAGCCGGAGACGAGCTCATCAACTTTTGCGACAAACCCCGGGCGCCTGGCACCCACAACAATGGTGGAGGCCCCCACCTCCGCCGCCAGACGGCCAATCGCCAGGGCCGGGTCACCACCGATGATCCGCAACGACCACGGCGTCGCAAAGCTACCGGCACCGGCAGCAAGTGTCTCCTTCAGCTCCGTCGCGGCAAGAGAGGTTTCATCCTCCGGTTCAACGACCGGGTTCAGGGACAGGGGCAGGACCTTGTTTCCGGGAGTCCACTCGATCAGGTAGCTGGCCGGATCCACGAACGCCGCAATGAGTGGAGCATTCAGACTCTGCGCCAGTTCCAGGGCACTCTCCCAGACCCCGGGGTCTTGATCGGGCATGACCCCGACGATGACCGGGGACCCACTAAAACTCGCCTTGCCTGCTTGCTCGCTCATGACGGCACCTTCTTAGTCTTCCTTGTGGACGATTTTCAGTTCTGACAACAGATCCCGGACCAGCAAGTCGATCTCGTCCCGAATCTCCCGCGCCCCGGCCAGCTCCTGCTGGGCCGGATCTTCGATCTTCCAATCAAGATACCTCTTGCCGGGGTAGATCGGGCAAGAATCCCCGCACCCCATGGTGATCACGACATCGGCAGCCCGCACCACGTCGTCGGTCAAGGGCTTGGGGAACTCCTCGGACAAGTCGATACCCACCTCTTCAAGGGCCGCCACAACGGACGGCTCTAGCTCTGAGGCGGGGGCCGATCCGGCGGAGCGGACGTGCACCGCGCCCTGGGCGTGCTTGTTCAACAGGGCAGCAGCCATTTGGGAGCGGCCGGCATTGTGAACACACACGAAGAGCACTTCGGGCATGTCCCGGGCGATGGCACCCTTGGACTGGGCCAAGGCCTTGAGCCGGTCGGCGGCAAATCTGGCGGTGGTGGCCGCCAGATAGGTGTGGATCCGCGACGTCCGGGCCAGGGCCGTGTAGGACTCGAAGACGTAGCGTTCCACGGTCTCAGCGGCAAAGACACCGGTGAATTTTTCGGTGAGCTCGGCACTGATGCGCTCCAGGACGGGGGTGTCGTCCTTGAGGCCGGTCAATACTGTTTCACGGTGCTTAGTCATGGCAGTTTCTTCCTCTCAATCTGTGATGGTGTCCGAACGTCCGTGAGCCAGCCCGGTAGGTATGCCGATCAGGACCGGCTCCGGGGTGCCGCAGCAAGACGCTGCCGGCTCATCCGCGGGCGTGCTTTCAACTGTGTTGCATGCAGCGGCGCTGACCTCGGTGGGTGTGTCGCAGCTGCCACCGAGGTCGGTGGAGCAGACCCCCGTTTCAGGCAGTTCGAGGTGGACCTGATCGGCAGCAGTTTGGTCCCCGGCCAGGGCGGCGACGATCGAGCGGACCTGCTCGTAGCCGGTTGCGAGCAGGAAGGTCGGGGCGCGTCCGTAGGACTTCATCCCGGCAATGTAGAAGTCCTTCTCCGGATGGGCTAGGACCCTTGCCCCGTGGGCTGGGACCGTGCCGCAGGAATGGAACTCGGGGTCGATCAAGGGGCCGAGTTCCCGGGGCGCCTCCACAGCCGGGTCAAGTTCCAAACGAATCTCTCGCAAGATCTCCAGATCGGGGCGGAAGCCTGTGGCCGGAATCAGCAGGTCCACCTCCAAGGTCACCGCGCCGTCCGGGGTAGTGCCGGTGACGGCCAGGCCCTCATCAACACTAAAGGAGGTGGCGGTGAAGGAGGTGTGCAGTTCAACATGGCCGTCCTCCACCAGTCCGCGCAGGCGCGACCCAAGCTGGCCACGGGCCGGCAAGCCGTCCAGGTCCCCTCCTCCGTAGAGGCGGGACGCGTCGGGTGCACGGACGGCCCAGCTGATGCGGGTGCCCGGCTCGTTTTTGGCGAGCTGCCCCAGGGAGAGCAAGGTGTTCGCCGCCGAATGGCCGGCCCCGATGACCAGCACATGCTTGCCGGTGAACAGTTCCCGGTCAGCCCCTGTCACGTCCGGCAACGGTTCGGTGATGTATCCGCCCGCCTTGGCTTCGGCTTCCCCCGACGCAGGTAACCCGGCTTGTCCTAGGGGGTTGGGCTGCGCCCACGTGCCGGAGGCGTCGATGACGGCCCGCACCTGGTGATCTGTCACTGTCCCGTCGGCGGTTTCGACCCGAACCAGGAAGGGGCGCTCGTCTCGGCCCCGGGAATGGGTTTTGTCCATCCCGACACGGCTCACAGCCGTCACGGTGGAGGAAAAGTGCAGGGCGGCCTTGATGGAGGGGGTGTGGGCCAGCGGCTCCAAGTACGCCTCGACCAGCTCGGCACCGTAGGGAATGGACGTGAGCCGGGGTTCGATCCACCCAGTGGGTTCAAGCAAGCGCCGGGAGGCGGGGTCGATGTTGTGCCGCCACGGGGAGAACAGCCGGATGTGTCCCCATTTCCGAATGGCCGCACCGACGTGCTCGCCCGTTTCGAAGATCAAGGGTGTGAGCCCGCGTTCAATCAGGTTTGCCGCCGTGGCCAGGCCTACCGGGCCTGCCCCGATGATGGCCACTGGCAGGTCATTGCGATGATCGGTCATGTTCTGAGTGCTCCTTGCGTTGTTCACTGGCGGGTACGTTTCAAGGACCTGGCCCGCCTAGGCGTGGCTTGACTCTTCCACCAGTGCGGTGGCGATACTGTCGGCGTCTTCCAACGCGGCGAGGTAGCGTTCGGCGTCTAGAGCCGCGGCGCAGCCGGTCCCGGCCGCGGTGATGGCCTGCCGGTACCTGTGATCAACGGCGTCCCCACAGGCAAAGACGCCGGAAAGGTTCGTCACTGTGGTTGGCGCGTCAACCCGGATATAGCCTTCATCATCCAGGTTGATTTGTCCGGCGACCAGCTCGGTGCGCGGCAAGTGCCCGATCGCCACAAAGATGCCGGTGGCTGCCAGCTCGCGGCTTTCCCCGGTAACGGTGTCCCGCACGGTGACACCTGTGACCTTGGTGTCGCCGTGGATGGCGGTGATGGCGGTGTTGTAGGCGAAACGGATCTTCGGGTTGTCCTTGGCCCGTTGGGCCATGATCTTGGAGGCGCGCAATTCACCGCGGCGCACAATCACCGTGACGGATTTCGCGAAGCGGGTCAGGAACGTGGCTTCTTCCATGGCGGAGTCTCCGCCACCCACCACGATGATGTCCTGCTCGCGGAAGAAGAACCCGTCACAGGTGGCGCACCAGGATACGCCGTGACCGGAGAATCTTCTCTCCTCGGGCAGGCCCAGCTCCTTGTAGGCGGAGCCGGTCGCCAGGATGACCGCGGGAGCTTCGAAGCTCTCCCCCGCCGATGTCGTGACACTCTTGAGATGCCCGGTGAGAGTGGTCGAGCTGACGTCGTCGAAAATGATGCGCGCGCCGAACCTTTCGGCCTGCTCCTGCAACCCATCCATGAGTTCCGGGCCCTGAATGCCGGCGGGGAAGCCGGGGAAGTTCTCCACTTCGGTGGTGTTCATGAGTGCACCTCCCGCGGTGACGGCGCCGGCGATGACCAGCGGTGCCAGCCCTGCCCGGGCGGCGTAGATAGCGGCCGTGTAGCCTGCGGGGCCGGAGCCGATGATGATGAGTTGTTCAGTCATGGCGGGAACCTTTTCTAACTAGTCGGGAGGAGTTCGGCGATGAGTGCCTGGATGCGGGCCTTGATGTCGTCGCGGATGGGGCGGACGGCGTCCACACCCTGCCCGGCGGGGTCCTGAAGTTCCCAATCTTCATACCGCTTGCCCGGGAAGATGGGGCAGGTGTCGCCACAGCCCATGGTGATAACGACGTCGGACTCCTTCACAGCATCTGTGGTGAGGACCTTGGGGATCTCGGTGGACATGTCGATGCCCTCCTCAGCCATGGCGGCCACGGCCGCCGGGTTGACCGAGTCGGCAGGGGCGGAGCCGGCGGAGCGAACCTCGATAGCGCCGTTGGACAAGGTGGTGAGGTAAGCGGCAGCCATTTGCGACCGTCCGGCATTGTGCACGCAGACGAACAGGACGGAGGGCTTCTTTGCGGTTTCGGTGGTGTTCATGGTTCAGGCTCCTGTCGGAAGATTGTGGGAAAGGGGTTGGTGGGTGAAGAATCGTTTGCGCGCCCACAGGGCCACGTAGACCAGCGCCACGAGGACGGGCACTTCAATGAGAGGACCCACCACGCCGGCCAAGGCCTGGCCGGAGGTGACACCATAGGTGCCAATTGCGACGGCGATGGCCAGTTCAAAGTTGTTGCCGGATGCGGTGAAGGCCAGGGTTGTGGTCTTGGCATAACCCAAGTTCAGTGCACGGCCAATCACCATGCTGGCGCCAAAGACGACAATGAAGTACACCAATAGCGGCAAAGCGATCCGCGCCACGTCAACGGGGTTGGAAGTAATGGAGTCACCCTGGAGTGCAAATAGCAGCACAATGGTGAACAACAAGCCGTACAGCGCCCACGGTCCCAGCTTGGGCAGGAACGTGCCTTCATACCAGTCACGGCTCTTGGCTCTCTCGCCGAGGGTGCGGGTCAGGAAACCCGCCACCAAGGGAATGCCCAGGAAGATCAGCACCGAGGCGGTGATGGCCCAGAAGGAGAAGTCCGCCGACGTCGTCGGGAGTCCCAACCAGCCGGGCAGCACCTGCAGGTAGAACCACCCCAGAGCACCGAATGCGAAGACCTGGAACACGGAGTTGATCAACACCAACACTGTTGCAGCCTCCCTGTCACCGCAGGCCAGGTCATTCCAAATCATGACCATGGCAATGCAGCGGGCCAGACCCACGATGATCAGCCCGGTCCGGTATTCGGGGAGGTCTGGAACAAAGATCCAGGCCAGCGCAAACATGAAGGCCGGGGCGGCCAGCCAGTTGATGAGCAACGAAGTGATGAGCAGCTTTCGGTCCGCCAACACTTTGCCGGTTTCGTTGTAGCGAACCTTCGCCAGCACCGGGTACATCATGACCAACAAGCCCACGGCGATCGGCAGGGACACCGAACCGATCTTCACCGCTTCCAGCGCCGTGTTGAGGCCGGGAACAAAACGCCCCAACAGCAAGCCCACCGCCATGGCGGCAATAATCCATACCGGTAAGAATCGGTCAAGAGTGGAGAGCTTGCCAACCACGGCAGCCTCACCCGGGGCTGACGTGGTTACGGTGGTGGTACTCATGCGGCTCCTAGCCAGTCAAACAAAGATTGAAGATTGTCGATACAAAAAGTATTGACCCGAATATCGACAATTGTCAATCTATGGGCATAATGGTTACATGAACACTGCGTTAACGGTGCCGACAAGCACAGAACAGCTCTGCTGCGAACCCAGCGCACAGCCCGTACTCAATGCTGCGGACGCCCAGGAATCGGCCCGAATCCTTAAGGCGCTTTCGGATCCGAACCGGTTACGCCTGCTCTCCATTGTTAAGGCCGGCGACGGCGGCGAGGCGTGCGTGTGCGACCTCACCGAACCGCTGAACTTGGGCCAACCCACAGTCTCCCACCACCTGAAGATTCTGGTCGACGCCGGTCTGCTGGAACGGGAGAAGCGCGGAACCTGGGCGTATTACTCCTTGGTACCTGGCGCGCTGGAACGCGCCGCAGGGATCCTCACCACTTTGTGAGCGCTGCCCCCAACTATTTGACGCCCCGTGTAACACTTGATTCATGGATCTCGAGGTGACACCCACGCTCACCATCCCCGCAGCTGAACTGAACTGGCGGTTCTCACGGTCTTCGGGGCCCGGCGGCCAGCATGTGAACACCTCGGACAGCCGGGTGGAACTGCTGTGGAACATTGCCGACTCCGCTGTTCTCTCCGAGGAACAGCGCGAAATGCTCCTGGCCCGGCTGGGGCGCCGGCTGGTTGGTTCAACTATCACCGTAGCCTCCTCGGAGCAGCGCTCTCAGCTCCGCAATCGCGAAAGCGCCCTGCGGAAATTGGCCGAGCTCGTGGCGACGGGCCTTGCTCCCGCCGCGGCGGCGCGCCGCCCGACCAAGTCCAGTCGCGGATCCAAGCTGCGGCACATGGCTGCGAAGCAACAACGGTCCGCCACCAAACGGCAACGCCAACGCCCCTACGCCGACTAGCCGGGCCAGATGCCGCAGCTCAGCACTCAGCTCGCTGCGTTGGGCCGGGCCAAGGACTTCTTGGCGGCAGCAAGGACCAGATCGAAGACGACGAAAACGGCAAGGCTGAGGCCCAGCAGCGGGAGTGCAATTCCCACTGCCACAGCAACAAGGACAACGAGTGCAGTCAGTGCTCTTGGCGCCGTGCGCAGGACTCGTGCCGGTGTTCTTCCCACGGCCCAGGCACTTCCGCGGGTGGGGCGGCGCTTCCACCACATAAGATAGCCGCCGACGATGCTTGTGACCAGGCCCAGGGCGATGGCAGCAAGCACCAGCTGGTTGGCCAAGCCAAAAAGAACGCCCATGTGTGCGTCGATGCCCCACCGGGTGAGTTTGGCGGCCGGATTGAAGTCGTTGAAAACCAGGCTCCCCGTCACCTTCATGGTGGCCGGATCGAGGGCGACGGCGTCAACCTCCGTCGGCCAGGAACGCTCAATTTCAGACACGGTCCAGGCCTTTCCCTCACCTGCCGGCGGTTTGATCTCGACCTTTGCGGCGTTGATGATCGGCTCGCGGCGTGCGCTTTGCAGTACGTGGTCGAACATTGCCGGATCGGTCCCTGCGGCAGCACTCGTGCCAGATCCGTGGTGATCGTGCTCCCCCGCCGGGGCTCCCGCCGCCGCCGCCGGGTCAAGTGAGGTTGCAAGTTTGGGCGTAGTCCAATCCAAGGAAGTTCTGAGCGTGCTGATGTTTTCCCCGGCCAGTTGTGACCAGGTCAGGCCCGTAGCGGACAGGAACAGCAACCCAATCAGCAGGACGACACCGCCGCTGCCGTGAAGTCCCGCGATGCGCGCCCGGCTGGACTTGCTGGGCTTGCGTGAGTCGGCGCCGTCGGACTTCTTCCTGCGCTTGGGCTTGGTCAGCCACAACACCAGTCCGGCCAGGGCGATGACCCAGAGCCACGAGGCCGCCAGCTCGCTGTAGTAGCGGCCGAACGTGCCCAGATGCAGCGTCCTGTGCAGTTCATCGATTCAGGTCCTGAAAGGCAGGATTCCGGATGTTCCGTAGACTGTCAGGTCGCCACGGACCTCTGCATTTGCGGGATTGATGAAGATTGCCCGTGACTGGGACTCCCCCAGCGTTGGATCAGCGAACATGACGCGTGTGGTGTCACCTGGCCGCGGGGCCGGGCGAACTGCAGCCGGGTCCTGGCTCCCCACAATTTCTTGGGCTGCCAGGATCTGTTGGCCCAATGAAACCGATGTTGTGGAAACTGGAACGCGGAGTTCGTGGCTGTAGATGCTCTCTTCCAGCGCCGGCGTCAGAGCATACAGCGCACCTGAGAGAGCGGCGATGATCAGGAACGGACCCACAAAGACACCAGCGTAGAAGTGTAGCCGCATGATCAGTGCCCGCAGAGGGCTCCTTGCCGACCCACCCGGCGGGGGTGAAGTTGGCGCACCTTGGGGTCCTCCCGGAACTGTTGGAGTGATGGTGTTGGTCATTGTTTTTGTCCTCGCAAAAATGGCCCGCCGCCGCATGAGTCAGACGGAGGGCAAGAATGAAATAGGGGGCGCGGCGCTCGCCCACCAGGGTGTTGCAGTGGTGGGCGGGCACCGCGCCTAGTTAATTGCCGGGCTCAGCTAAAGAGGTCCTGGCCGATGAATCCACCCGCCGGGCAGCCGGGCGGGATGGCGAATACGGCTGACCCGATGGGCGTGGTCCATTCGTTGAGTAGGTCCAACTCGTCGAGCCGCTTTTGAATGGGAACGAATTGGCGATCAACATCGGCTTGGTATGCGACAAAAATCAAGCCGGAGTCGGAGACGCTTCCGGGCCCCGGGGCAACATCGTAGTTGTAGGCTCTGCGGTGCAGCCGTTGCGTCGTGTCATCGGGCCGGGCCCGGCGCATGTGCGCAAAATCGGCGATCACAGGGAAGCCCACAGGGTTGAGCGCTGCGAAATCCGGTTCGTCATGTTCACGGGTCCCGGTGAGTGGGGCCCCGGTTTTCAAGGTCCTCCCCACCGATTCTTCGCGTCCCGAACGATCAAGCTTGTCCCACTTGTCCAGATTCATGCTGATCCGCCGGATTACCACGGAGGTTCCATCCTGCACCCACGGCGGGATGTCGTCGTGCCCCCAGACAATCCGTTCCATACCCTCGCTGCCGATCGCCGGATTCGTGGTTCCATCAACCTGACCAAACAGATTGCGCATGGTTGTTCCCGGTTTTTCTGTCCCGTAGGAGCGCCGAAAACCACTCTGAACCCAGCGCACAGTAGTGAAGCTTCGACTGTCCTTGAGCAGCATGCGCTGCGCATGGGCAACCGTCAGCGGGTCATCGGCGCAGATCTGCAGCAGCAGATCCCCGTCACCAAATTCGGGGACGAGCTTGTCGATGGAAAAAGCGGGTAACGACTTCAACCAGCCCGGAGCCTTACCCGGAGCTACCAGTTGTAGTGCCTTGGGACCGAATCCGAACGTCACAGTAAGGTTCGCCGGGCGCAAGGCCAACTCCCCTTCGGTGTCAGCCAATGCCGCCTTGCCTTGGGTTAGGTTCGCCGCATCGAGACTCAAAAGTCGCAGAAGAGCCTTGAACCGTTCCCGGCTGACGTCGGCATTGAGGTCAAGCGCCACGAATACGCCGTGGGCCTGCGCTGCCGTGGTGACTCCAGCTTGCCGTGCACCGTAAAACGGCACGACGCCGGCACCATTGGAACCGGCATCAACGGAAGGCTCCGTACTGGCCGCATTGTTCGTTGCCGAGGTCAGCTGGGCACCAACGGCTGCTATTGCTCCGACGCTGGCGGCGGCGCCACCAAACAACAAATGACGACGCCGGAGCGCGCCACCACGCGCTGGGGTGATCGGCGCCGTCGTGCCAAGATCCTCAGTTGGCACCGTGATCCATCGATCCGTGGTCCATGGTGCCGTGATCCATAGTTGCACTGTCGGTGGGCTCCTCGCCCCCCGTGTAGTTCTCGTTGGCGCCGACAAAGTCTTTGCCCTGAGCCTTAAAAACGACGTCGGGCCCGTCGTTGATCTTGAGCGTGAAGGTGAGGTCGTCGCCGGCTTTCACTGGCTTCGTCAGGCCCATGAGCATGATGTGGTTGGCGCCGGGCTCTAGGACAAGTTTGCCCTTGGCGGGGATAACGAACCCGCCCTTTTTTTCCTGCATTTTCATGGTTCCATTGCTGCCCATAACAGTTTCGTGCAGTTCAACCATTTTTGCGGCAGGTGTGGCGGCGCCCACAACTGTGACGGCCTGGTCGGTGGTGTTGGAGATCGTGCCAAAGGTGGCGGACATGCCCGACTCCGCCGCCTTAACCCACGGGTCAGTGACAGCAAGCACGGCAGCGTTTTGGCTGGCCGAGACAGTTGCCGAGGGTGCGGCAGCTGAGACGCCTTGCCCGCAGCCGGTCAGTAGCAAGGCGGATGCGGCAAGGGCGGACAAGGCGGAATACGAGTACTTCTTGTTCATGATAAAACTCCTAAGGGTTCCCTGGCTGCCACCGAGGGGCAGCCGGGACAAAAAATGGTGGAAGAGTTGCTCAGTCCTGATCAGCGCGAATGTGCCGGCGGACGGATGACAGCGCGAGATAGGCCAGGTACAGGACCAGGCCAGCACCGGCACCGAAAAGGGCAGGAATACCCCACGCCGGGAACGCCGAAGCGGCTGGCCCGGCTACACCGGATGCGGCCGCCGTGGTGGCGGCTGGTTCCTGTCCTGTGACGTTCGGAATCGAGCCCTGCTGTGCCTTCGCACCAACAAGGAACGAGTACGCGCCATTGATCGGATGCCCATCGCTGGATACCACCCGCCAGCGCACCTGGTATTCGCCTTCGGGCAGGTCCGCAACCACTGGCTGGCTCAATGAGTCCCGGTCCAGGGTTGCCGTTCCCCTCGCCCAGTTCTTCGAGCCGGCATCGACGATGCGGATCTCATAACCCAGGGTGAGCAGCGGTGCACTGAAGGATAGTTTCACGGACGATGGAGCAACGCCGAGGCGCTCTTCTGGTGTGGGATTGGACGAAATTAGTTGGTCGTGGGCTGACGCTGGCGCCGCTGTGACAAGGCCAAAGCCAAGGCACAACAACGCAGCGATCACCAGTGATCGCACGACTAAACTGGAATTCCGCCATGACGGTAGGTGCAAGTTTTCTCTTGCCATGGCTACTTTCCTCCCCGGCCACGTTCGACGTCGGACGGGGTTTGTCAGGATGAACGGCGCAGTGCGCCTAGGACATAGCTGACAGGGACGGCGGGCCCCGGTATCGCGACACGCTGCAGGGAATGCCCATGCTGGTTAGTACGCGCACGGGCCAGGCACCGGGGTTAGGCGCAGGATCAGCCTCGGCGGCCAGGACGGTCACCAGCACGAGGAGGGGGGCCACCCGCAGTCGCAGTGCGTCCATCAAGGCCACGGCAACTGATTCGCCGCGGCGGAGGACGGCAACCGTAAGAACGGCGGCAACAATATGGCTCAGCCACATCGCCGGCGATGAATGGTCCATCACGGGCATTGCTGTTTGGGCGAGCTGAGCCGTCTCAACCATTTGATGCGTGGAATGACCTGTGTGGCCAGTCGATGCCGGCAGTGATCCGGTGGGTGTCCCGAGACTGAACAAGCCATGGAACATTGCTTGGCTGAGCAGAACCCCCAGCATCAGCCGCCACAGCGACAGCACGCGGCCGGCCAGGACGGTGCACACCAACCCCGAAAGAACTATCGACAGGATGAGCATCGGAACGACTGGGGTGTGGCCGCCGGCCAGGATATGAGAGGCGGCGGCGACTGCGGTTGAGATGATGGCGCCGATCCAACCGCGCACCATGCGTGCTGCCCTAGCCGTCACTCCATCACCCCCCATTTATCGTCGTCCAAGCTGGTAGTTGTGCTCGCCCAATTCTACGCACCGTAAAACTTGCTTTGCAACGCGGCGGGAGACCAAGCGCGCCGCGGCGGCAGCAGCTCGGAAGGCTAAGGCGTTGCGTGGCGGCCATCAACCCATGTCACCCTTGATCAAGGAACCACACGGCACGACGAGTGAATGACTGAGGCAGCACGTGGCGCAATTGATTGGGGAACCGGGCGTTCTGTCGGCGTTGGATAATGCTCTGACATTGTGGGAAGTATTTGCAGCAGCCAGAGGACACAAAGTCCTGAATCACGCGTCCTTTCTCGCCGTTGATTCAGGTGGCAGACCCGGCGGGATCCGCATACTCATTCGGGAACCGATCGTCGGTCCGGCGGATAGCGCAGTCCAGTAAGGACCCCATCGTCGTCGAGGATCCGTTCGGCGCCGTCGATCTGACCGGGCTCGGACTGGTGAAAACGGTCCTGCCCGTCATGGTCCATTTCTCGGAGCGAAGTGCGGCCGTCAGCTCCGGCAACGATGAAGCAGCCCGGATCACTGACCAGAAGTCCCTAGCCTCGCTGGAGAGGCTGATCGTCGAAGACTTTCCGACTCCTTCGTTCGCACCGTACACGGTGGGGCAAATGTTCCCTGCCACCCTTTTGTTAGGCAGCGGCGCCGAATTCTATGGGGTCCGTTGCAACGGAAAACTCGCAGGAGGCTGCATGACCATGACATCAGATTCTACGACGGGGATCTACTGGGTTGTGATCAACCGTGAATTCAGAGGCCGCGGATTGGGACGAAAACTCATTGCGAAGATCCTCCACGACAGCCCTCGCTGCACGGTGACTCTCACGGCTACGCCCGCTGGTGAACCTTTGTACCGCGCACTCGGATTCGACAGCGTCATTCCAGCTAATTGGTGGAAGAGGCCGAGCTAGCACGCCAAGTTGCCATGGTGAGCTCCGCGTCCGTTTTCCGAGCCACCGCTTTCCGAGTCAACGGCGAGGCTGCGGATAAGGGCTTGTCGCGACCTTTCGGGCTCCTTGTACGTAGTCCAAGGCAAGGTTCGAAGCGCCCAGTGCCGGCAAGCCGAAAGCAATGGGGGCCTCGTATTTCTGCAGCGTGAGCCGCAACGGGGCTATCATCGGAAGAAACCCACCTCTCGGAAGTGGAGCACCCATGCAGCTCGGCGCATTCTCAGTCAGCCTCACCGTCCAGGACATCCACGCCTCGGTAGCATTCTATGAAAAACTCGGCTTCGTCAAGCACGTAGGAGACATCACCCAAAATTGGCTGGTACTCAAGAATGGCGATGCCGTCATTGGGCTGTTTCAAGGCATGTTTGAAAAGAATTCGCTGACGTTTAATCCCGGCTGGAACCAGGACGCGCAGGGGCTGGAAACGTTCACGGATGTGCGCGAGATTCAGCAGCAGCTCAAGGCCGCGGGTGTGGAATTCTTGGCCGAGGCCGACGAAACCAGCACCGGCCCGGCAAGCTTCATCGTGATGGACCCGGACGGCAACCCCGTCATTGTGGACCAGCACGTCTAAGCACCACGTCGGCGGCGCTACAGGAGCGTTCCGACGCGGCGGACTCCCTCTTGAATCTGCGGGATCGACGCGGCACTGTACGACAGGCGAACATGGGGCGCGGGTGGCTCGTCGACGTAGTAATGCTTTCCGTCGCCGATGAACACACCCATGCTCTGGGCCGCAGTGGTGAGTGCTGTGGTGTTGGTGCCGTCGGGTAGCTTGACCCACAGGTGGATGCCACCGGAGGGTATATCAACCACCCGCGCGCCGGGCAAGGAGTTGTGTACCGCGCTGACCATCGCGTCACGCCGCTCCCGCAGGCCCGTGCGCAGTCGCTTGACGTGGCGCGGCCAGGCCGAGGAGGCCAGCAGTCCCAACGCAATTTCCTGGGCGAGCGCCGGCACACACATGTCATCGGCGATGCGCGCTGTGCGCAGGCGTTCTCCCGCCGGTCCCCTGGCGGCAAGGGCACCGACCCGCAGGCCTGGGGCAGCCGGTTTGCTCAGTGTTGCGATGGAGACAACATGGCCGTCCGGGTCCTGGGTGAACAGTGGCGGCGGGGCCGATCCTTCCAACGACAGGTGCCGGGCCCAGTCGTCCTCGATAATGAACGCACCATAGTGTTTGGCCAGGGCCAGGACTTCGGCGCGCCGATCGGGGCTGAGGACAGCACCCGTGGGGTTGGCGTAACACGGCTGCAGGTAGATGAGCTTTGCGCGGGTGCGTTCAAGTGCATCGGCAAGTTTGTCCGGCCGGATCCCGTCGGCGTCGGCCGTCACCGCCGCAATGTCCAGGCCGGCAGCCTGCGCGGCGATGATGGCGCCGGGGTAGCTGGGACTTTCGGTGATGATGGTGGACCCTGGATCGGCCAGAGTGCGCATGGCAAACACCAGTGACTGCTGGCCTCCGGGCATGATGAGCACCTCCCCGGGTTCGGCGTTAAGGTCGGCGGCAAATGCACGCCGCAAGTCCGGCAGGCCCATGGGCGGTGCCATGGTCCAGGCCCGGTGGCTCTTCGCGCAGCGGGCCCCAATGGTACGCAGTTCATCGAAGGGTTGCAGCTCGGGCGAGAGGTATCCCCAGGAGAGCTGAACGTCGTCGCCCGTCCCCAAACCGCCGAACCGGCCCGTGCGGTTTGGGTCGACTCGGGAGCGGCCCAGCGCCGATGACTGCCACGCATAGTCCGGCTCCGGCAACGTATCCCGGCCGGCGACGAAGGTACCGCGTCCGGGCTCCGCCCGCACAATGCCACGCGTTGCGAGGGACGTGATCGCCTGCGTGATGGTTACCGGACTGGCCCCGTAAGTCTTCGACAGCGCTCTGACGGACGGAAGCTTGTGCCCCACCGCCATGGCGCTTGCCTGTAGTTGCAGAAGGTTTGCAATCTCGCTTGCTCTGTTATCACTCGACACACCGTTATTAGATAGCGTTACTGGAGTTGCGTCAAGATTGTTACTCCCGGTTGCCGGGGAAGGATGGCGGCGTCTAGGTTGGACACTAGTGGTAGACGCCGTCCAAACATGACTGCGTCCATACCTCATGCATTCATCGCTGACTGGGGACAAATCTATGGATCGCAACAAACGCAGCCTTCTCATCAATTGCCTGTCCGGGCTCGTGGCGGCGGCAATAACTGCGCTGTTTATGACCTTTGGAGGCTCGACTATCACCTACCTCCTCTTGGTGCCCGCAACCATGCTGACTGTCACCATTGTGGCTTCCGTGCACAGATATAGGGTCCAGCTCAGGAATCTTCAAACCCGCTAGGTGCAGAGCAAACACGCCGGGCTGCGGCAACTATGGGCCTGGGGCCGCCCGGTCAGGCCACACGGGTAGACTCCCTGAACATGAACGCCACGCCAAACACAGCCACCAAAACCATCCACGCGATCTTTCTCGATGTTGATGGCACCTACGCAGACTTCGGGATTGTCCCCGCAGCCCACGTTGCGGCAGTTCGTGCCGCACGCGAGGGCGGCCACATGGTCCTCCTGTGCACGGGCCGCCCGGTTTCAATGCTGCCGGAAAGCATTCTCGCGGCGGGCTTTGATGGTTTGGTTGCCAGCGCCGGAGCCTACGTCGAAGTAGCCGGCGAGGTGCTCCTTGACAGGCGTTTCCCCGCCGACCTAGCCGCCAGAACGGTAGCCGTTCTCGACGCGCACAAGGCTGTCTACGTCCTTGAAGCCCAGGAATCTATCCATGTGGCTCCGGCTAGGGAGGAACGGCTGCGCACCATCATCGAGTCACACTTCAAGCGATCTCCCGATGGCCAGGCCAAGGGTTCTTCGGCCATTCTGGGCTCGCTCAGCGCCTGGTCCGCGAGCAGCCCGGCGTTCGCCAAGGTGTCTGTGTTCGAGGCCCCCGTCGACATGGGCATCATTGCCGACGAAATCGGTCCGGACATCGCCGTCGTGGCCAACTCCATTGCCAGCGAAGGCACGCACGCCGGAGAGCTTTACCAGCGGGGCATTAGTAAGGCCGACGGAGTAGCGGCCGCCATTGACCGCCTCGGCATTGCCCGGGAAGACACCATAGCGTTCGGCGATGGCCAAAATGATCTGGAGATGATCGCCTACGCAGGTATTGGCGTTGCGATCGAAGGTTCCAGCCCGCAACTGTTGGCCCTGGCGGACCGCACCGCCCCGCCGCCCAACCGTGAGGGCATCGCAGGGTCCTTCGCCGAGCTTGGGCTGATCTGAGGCGGACGCTTTGGACGGTTCGTCGAGTCGGGTCCAGCGTCTCAACTAGTCACGCCGGCCCACTCCAGGCAAACGTCCACGCCCGGCCTCGGATGTGCGTCTCATTCTTCGCCGCGACCTAGGCATTCCCCGCACGGCAGGAGGCAGCCGGGGCGTCGCCTTATGCGATGCTTCGGAGCAGGCTCATCGCTTCAGCTAGCAGTGCCGCGTTGTTTGGCGCGGGCGATCCGTCGAGCAGGCACAAGGTGTCTTCCAAACCGATGCGTGTCGCGAGCCCCAGTTGGCTGGCGATCCGCAGCGCCGGCCAACAACTGCTCCCTTCGCCATGTAAAAGCACTGGAATACTGTTCGCGTTGACACTGCGAACAGCGTCGAGCAATTCTTTGGCTCGCGCGAGCGTTCCGGTGTCGTCCAAGCCGTCGGGCAGCTCTATCAAGACCCGCAGGCACCGGTCCCGGACCGGAAAGACGGCCCACGCCGCTACACCGTCGGCATGCCAGAGTCCGGCCTCCACGGCCACCCCACGCTCGAGCAATACTTGAGCGACGGCATCGGCACCTTCCTCGTGCCAGTTCACCGATGCACAGGCAGGCAATTTCGTCCAACGGCGAATGGCCGCGACCCGGTCATCGGGATCTGGCAGGGACCACGCGCCGGTCGTCACACCCACGGGCAGCCCCGGAGCGGCCGCCTCGATGGCCTCCAACACCGTTTTCAAGGTGTCAGCTGCGAAGGTGTCGGCCCCTTGACAGTTCTTCACGTGCAAGTGCACCGCGTCGGCACCGGCAGACCACGCCGCTGCGGCATCCGCGGCCAGTGCTACCGGCGTCGTTGGCAACGCGGGGTGCTCCTTCGGTGTTCGGGCACCATTCAGACACGCCTTCACCAACATGGACACCACTCTCGCTTTCTACTCCGATCTACCCGACCGGACGTGCTCCCATCTGGACCGGTACCGGCAGTACCCCAACGCTACCGAAGACGGCGTCGAAAGACAGGTCCCGAGTTTCGGACCTACCCATGGTTTAGACAACAGGAGGTCCTTGACCAAGCCGCACAGGCCCATCCAAGGCTTCGGGAGCTAGGATAAAAGTGGCAACGATCCGCCGCGAGGAAGCCTGCGCTTCGCCACCTACTCATGAAAGCCAAACCATGAATCCTGAACGCATGAACGTAGAGTCCTTCAACCTCGATCACCGCACCGTGTCGGCACCGTATGTGCGGGTTGCCGACCGCAAGGTCCTTCCGCACGGGGACGCTATTACGAAATATGACGTGCGCTTCACCCAACCAAATGTGGCCCATTTGGACATGAAGACTGTCCACTCACTGGAGCACCTCTTCGCCGAATGCTCCCGGAACCATTCCCACGCCGTCATCGATTTCTCCCCGATGGGCTGCCAAACGGGGTACTACCTCATCCTTGCAGGCGAGCCGGACATCGCCGGCGTGCTTGAACTCATCGAGGCAACACTCACCGACGTTCTAGCCGCCACCGAGGTTCCCGCCGCCAATGAGGTGCAATGCGGTTGGGGCGAGAACCACTCCCTGGACGACGCCAAGGCTGCCGCCCGGGCATTTCTGCAGGAGCGTGCCGTCTGGGCGCAGGTCTCCGCTTGAGCGCCGTCGAGGTCATAGTCATTGTTGCCATGGCCGAAGAAGTTGCCCCGTTTCTTCAGCGTGCCAGCTCCGTCGGTGAGCCGGTACGGCTCGGCAACGCGGTCCATCGCACAGCCGTGATCAACGGCCACAACGCCGTTATTGTCCAAGGCGGCATAGGTCTGGTCAACGCTGCGGGAGCTGCCACAGCTGCCCTGCTGCTGGCGAATCGGGATGAGCCGCAGGCCCTTCCTCCCTTGGTCATCAGCGCCGGGAGTGCCGGCGGGCTCGGCGATACCGTGCGGGTGGGCGATGTTGTGATTGGCACCAACGTCATCAACGCCGACGCCGATGCCCGCGCCTTTGGGTACGGTCTTGGACAGGTCCCGGGCATGCCGGCGTCGTACCCGGCGCCGCAGTTTCTGGTGGAGGCCAGCACCTTCGACGTCGCTGGGAATGGGCTAGTGGATACCGTTCATCATGGACTCATGATTTCCAGTTACGCCTTTGTTGGCCACGAGCGCTCAGCCGTGATGAAGGCCCTGTTTGAGCAGGTTCTGTCCACCGACATGGAATCATCTGCGATTGCGCAGACATGCCACGTCTACCAGGCACCGTTCCTTGCCATCCGGGGAATATCCGATTTGTGCGGCCCGGCATCTGAGGCCGACTTCCTGGTCCACGTTGACGACGCTGCCGAACGCTCTGCCGAAATTGCCACGGCAGTCATTGACTCCTGGTTTGCGGCCGGGGCGCCACGGACGGAATCCGCCACAACTCAGCCCGGCTGACGGCACTGGCGGCGCCTCCGCCGATCATGGTGAAGGCGCCTTGGAGCTGCCCTTCTACACCACCATCGAGTCCTTGCTCCTAGCAATTCCCGGCATTCCCCACCGTGCGGGCACCTCAGACGAGTCGCGTAGCACTATAGACATCCCCGCTCCACGGCGTTAGCCTATGACTCAGAGAGTTCACAGTTGAATGCCTAAGCCGAGGGCAGGGTGCTCCAGCACCTGAGTCAGTGTCTTCTTATCAGTTGCATCTGTGCGGAAAAGCGCCCAAGACTTCGGTCGCAGCCCCGAAAAGTGCACCGTGCACCTTTGGATTGCCAGGAGATTCTCCGATGACCATTGATCCGTCTTTTCGTATTGAAAACGAACTAGCAGAGTTCCTCCAAACCACGCTCAGCTGCAGCTACTGCCATACGGCTAGCTATTTGATGGTTGAATCCATCGAGTCGCTCCGGCCGAAAGTAAGCGGGCAAGTATCCGTCGAGTACAGCTGTGGACGCTGCGATGCGTTCTTTGCCCACGATGCCCCTGTGGGGTTGGTGGCCAAGCTCCTCATGAACTGCCCCACCGGCACGGGCGTTCTGAAGTTTGGCCGCTACTACATTCACTGTGGAGAACCCATGGAGAAGGCAAAGATTCGAATATCCAAAGTCCAGCCGAGCGCCGAAGGACTTGATCCGGCACCAGCCGTTTGGTTGCCCTCGAAGGTGATGCGCTGCCACTGTGGCTTCCAGATGTCCATTCCCACCTAGCGGGCACGGTTCAAGCGTCAAAACGGGTTTTGACGTTCTCAACTGTCAGGTTCGCCAACATCTCCATGGCAATATCACGGAGTTTCCGGTTTCTCGTGGAGGCCGCTCGCGTCAGAATCTCAAACGCCGCACTTTGTGAGCAACGCTGTTGGCCAATGATGACCCCCACGGCAAGATCTATCGCGGTGCGTGACCTCATGGCTGCCTGAAGATCCTCAGCCAGCTGCTGCTTGGAGTTGATGCGCACCGCCAGGCGCAGCGTCCTCTGGGCCTTTGTCGCGTAGTGCTCAGCGGCTCGAACTACCCCTTCGGAGAAGATCGACGGGTTGGGAGAGAAAAAGCTAAGCGACGCCGCGGCACCCTGCTCCAGGATCAGCGGAACAGCCAGGACACTGTGGATTTTCGCCCCTATCAAGGCTTGGGCATGCTCCGGCCAACGCCCGTCCGCGGCAGCCCCACGAACCACCATGGTTTGCCCGTGCCGCAACGCCGTCAGGGCTGGCCCTTGTCCACGGTGTAGCTGGTGGTCGTTGAGTGATCTGGCCCGGTCAGTATTGCCGGCACTTGTCAGGGCTCGTCGCTGCCTCGACAAGGTAATGGCACAATCCACTTCCCCACCGCAGTACTTTGCTGCCAATGCAGCAGAGTATTTGCTAAGTTCCAACAGGAAGTCCGCCACGTCGGCGCTATCCAACACTAAATCCTGCAAGTGCTCGGCAACTGCCGGCTCCAGGACTCCACCGTCCCACGACGGAGCCGACGGCGCTAGACCGGACATCCTCACCTCGGCAGGCACGCTGGCATCAAAAACCCCCATAGTCATTTACTGCCTTTCGCATCAGATCCGCTGCCTAGGAAGAATCCGGCTCCGTGATCCACACCCGAAACCCACCTGCCGCGTAGTGGGTTCCGCAGGTGCCTGACCTGACTCTACGCCGAAACGCCCGCGCTGACACGAGCAACTCTTAGGGGCCGTCCTGTTCTAGCCGCTTCTGTCGCAGGAGTCCCAGGACGCAGCGCCGGACGTGGGCGGGTGAAACTGCAGCGCCAGGCGAAGTATGCGCGACAGTGAGCCGACCCGCGCTTCAACCACACTCACACTGAGCTTGGCCACAGCGGTAAAGAGCTTCAGTGTTTCCGCCACGGTGTTGCTGGTCGGGTGCACGCCCGAAGCGTGAGCAGCTGCAGCCGCCAGCTGGTCCGCCGGGCCTTGACGCCCAGACAGAGGCTAAGGACTTCGCCTGTGGTCAGGGAGCACCTGGGGTGCCGCGATTCGCACACCAACCGCCAGAAGAAGCCCGTTCTCACCCTCGGCGGCGGGGCACGGATTGGATCGTTCCAGCAGGGCCAGGGCCGAGGCGTCCACGTGCTTGGCGTCCATCAAGTCGACAGTGACAGGTAGCCCGGAAAACTTAAAACGAGCCCTCTCGATGATGGGCAACAGTGCTTGACAGTTGGCGTCAGTCAAACAGCCAGTAACTTTCAGGGACGCGGATGTTCCATAGTCCAGCTGGAAAAGGATGCGCAGTCTGTGCTCCACAAGTCACCCCACGAACGTAGGCTTCATGGCCATTGCTTAGCCTCTGCGTTAAGCGTATAGAGGCGGCAGCATTTTGAAAAGAAGGATGGTTGGCCCGTTGAGCATTTTGGCGTGTCAGCCGCCACCGGGTCCGCCGGGCCCTGCCGCGGCAACCGCACAGTGGCTACAGCCTGGTCAGCCCATTTCCAACAATGACCACACCGATCATGAACAGGATCAAGATGGTGAGTGTTCTATTGTTCCGCGTGAGCCAGGATCGTGTGCTGTGCAGCCACGGAGAGCCCACCGCCTACCACTGACAGGGCCGCGCTGCGCTCAGCAAGACCGCTTCGGGCCGCAGCCCCAGCGATCCGACACTGGCCGACCACCTGGGCTCAGCTCCGGCCGGCTTGCCTCGAGTGCGGCGCTACACGGGGATGGCCAACGCCACCAATGCCAGCCCGATGACGATCTGGGCGAAGGCAGTTGCGGTTAGTTGTCCCCCCTGCGCTGATTCCGGGATGAACGTGGCAAGCATCGTAAACCCGCTCACAATGGATGCGATGCCCAAAACCCAGCCGACCAAGTAGGGCACGGATGACCGCCGGCTGTTTTTCGACAATAGGATCAGGACGGTGGCCATGATCGGCACCGAACTCACCGCTGACGCGACGGAGATGGGCAGAAGGTGACCGAGCGCCTGCCACATATCGCTGACCTAGCCCACTGGGCGCCACGACGCCGGGCGGGTTGAGCGTGCACCGGCCAGGCTCAGATCCGCTACAACCGCGAGACGTGGCCTGCCACTGCTGGCATCCGGTGGAACAGAGCACATCCCCCTGAGCTCCCACACCGCCCTGCGAGGGACTGAGCTCTCTCCTGCCGTCATGCTGTTACCGTGCCCATCCCGGCTGAGGGGGCCTGTGTTCCCTCCCTGTCCGGCGGAACAGTGTGGCCCCTGACCGCGGTATTGCGAACAAACACCACCAGCCGGCTGTGACTACAGGCGGCTGGTCGTGGCAGGGTGGGTGCGGAGACAATCGAGGCAGGCCCTGACAGGGACTCCCTGGGAAGTGGCCACGGGACGTAACGTGGTGTGTATGAACAACCGCAATGAAATCAGGGAATTCCTTGCCTCCCGGCGAGCAAAGCTCACGCCGGAACAGGCGGGACTGCCCACCTTCGGTGGCATCCGGCGCGTCCCTGGGCTGCGCCGTGAAGAGGTTTCACTCCTAGCAGGGGTGAGCGTGGAGTACTACACCCGTGTTGAACGCGGCAGTCTTGCCGGTGTGTCGGACTCCGTACTGGAAGGTATTGCCCGGGCGCTTCAGCTGAACGAGGCAGAACATGACCACTTGTTCAATCTGGCCCGGGCCGCCGGGCCGGCCACACGCCCGCGCCGGCAACCCGCCAAGGGCATCCACCCCAGCGTGCAGCGCATCTTGGACAGCATGGTGGGCATCCCGGCCTTTGTGCAGAACGGCCGTCTCGACGTCGTCGCAGCCAATGACCTGGGCCGCGCCTTGTACTCAGACGCGTTCGCTGATCCAATACGTCCAGTGAACTTTGCCAGATTCGCCTTCTTCAACCACCGGTCCGAGTCGCTGTACCCGGACTGGAACCTTGCCGCTGACATGGCCGTGGCCATACTGCACACAGAAGCCGGACGGAACCCCATGGACAAGTGCCTGATTGACCTTGTCGGGGAACTCTCAACCCGCAGCGAGGAATTCCGCAAACGCTGGGCCCAACACAACGTCCGTCTTCACAGGACGGGTGCAAAGACTTTCCACCATCCCGTGGTCGGTGAACTCAAGGTGCATTTCGATGCCTTGGAACTGCCGGCAGCACCGGGGCTGACTATGATTACCTACAGCGCCGAACCAGGCTCCCCCTCGGAAGACAGCCTGCGGCTTCTGGCAAGCTGGGCGGCAACCAACACGCAGACCGAAAATCCCGCCCCGGCGCTCCCTGCGCCCGTGGAGGTCAAGCAGCCGCACGGCATTCCGGCTGACTTAGACCAGTAGGAACGCGCTCTTTAGAGCGTACCCATCTGCGCGGCGGGGCACGCCGTGCTGCCGTGGACCCCCTGAGGGGGTCCCTGCCGGTACCCCCTATCGACGCGGCCTGTTTGCTTCCTTGCCGCTGGTGTTGAGTAGAGGAAGCACGGGCCGCCCGGGGCTTCCCCGTGAGAAACCCGCCACATCTATGGGTCAGAAAGGAATGGATTCACAGTGACTCGAGTAACCCTTCCGAACGGCAGCGGAGTAATCACGTCGGAGCCCGTCAGCAACCACCTGCCCCGGGCTGCTCTCTTGGTGATGACCCTGACTGGATTCATCCTGATCGCCACCGAAACCATGCCAGCGGGCCTGCTCTCGCACATCGCGGCCGGCTTGAGTATCAGCGAAGGAACAGCCGGCCAATTCGTCAGCGCCTACGCCCTGGGCACAGTCATCGCGACCATGCCGGCGGTGGCCCTCACGTGCGGTATGCGACGAAAGCCCGTCTTCCTGATAGGCATTCTCGGTTTCCTTGCCGCCACCATCGTCACGGCATTCTCCGGCCACGTGGTCATCTCACTCGGTGCAGGCTTCGTGGCCGGCGCATTCTCCGGCCTCCTCTGGGGCATGTTGGCGGGATACGCCCGCCGCATTACCCCTGCCCACCTTGCCGGACGGGCTCTGGCCATAGCCTCGATCGGCACCCCCATTGGTCTGGCCGTCGGGACTCCCCTGGGCGCCTGGTTGGGCACAACACTGGATTGGTGCTGGTCCTTCGGCGCATTGTCGATTCTGGCCTTGGTCACCGCCGTCCTGGCCGCGGCTCTGGTCCCCGATGCGCCGGGCCAAGGTGCCGCATCCCAAGTACCGATGATCCGCGTCCTCCACCTTCCCGGGGTCGCTGTAATCCTTGCCGTGATTGTCGCCTGGATGATGGGTCACAACGCCGTCTACACCTATATCTCTACCTGCCTGCGTGAGATTGACGTTCACTTGCCGGTCGACGTCGCACTGGTCTGCTTTGGCGTCGCTGCGCTGGTGGGCATCGGCATAACCGGAACGGTGATTGACCGGGCGCTGCGGCGCCTGGTCCTCACCAGCCTTGCCGTGTTTGTTGCTGCCGGGGTGATCTTCATGATGGCCCAGCTGCAAACTGCCATCAGCGCCGCCAGTGGTGAGAACTCGGACGTTGCAAACTCCATGCTTGGCGTCGCCTTCAACCTGGCCATTTTCGCCGCTGGAGTGGCCAGCGCCGTGGTGGTCAGCACCTGGGTCGGACTCGCCCTGCCGGTTGTCATGATCGGGCTCGCCCTGACGGCCCTCCTCATTGCGGCCCTCGGGCGCCGCACAGCCTTCCCCACGACTACCTAAGCGACGGCGGCAGCCACGTGCCCGCCGTCGGACCCCCACAAGCCACCACTTCACATCAACAACAGGAGAAATCATGTTTACCGTCAACGCTTATGCAGCACCTTCGGCCACCGGCGATCTGGTCCCGACCACCATCGAGCGCCGGGCCGTTGGCCCCCACGATGTCCTCATCGAGATCAAGTTTGCCGGCGTCTGCCACTCAGACATCCACACTGTTCGCGGCGACTGGGGCCCACAAAGTTACCCGCTGGCCCCGGGACACGAAATCACCGGCATCGTCACCGAGGTTGGCGCGGCCGTCACCAGTCATGCTCTCGGTGACAGGGTCGGCGTGGGCTGCATGGTGAACTCCTGCGGCGAATGCGCCAACTGCCAGGCCGGTGAGGAACAGTACTGCCTGGCCGGCAACACGGGAACGTATGGTGCGGTGGACCGCGACGGAACCATCACCCAGGGCGGCTACTCAACCCACGTCGTGGTCACCGAGAACTTTGTGGTCAGCATTCCCGACGGTCTGGGTCTGGACGTGGCGGCACCCCTGCTCTGCGCGGGCATCACCACCTACTCCCCCCTCCACCGTTGGGGCGCCGGCCCCGGCAAGAAGGTCGCCGTCGTCGGGCTCGGCGGACTCGGCCATATGGCCGTCAAGATCGCCCACGCCATGGGTGCCGACGTCACCGTGCTGTCTCAGTCGTTGAAAAAACTCGAAGACGGGCTCCGACTGGGCGCGGACCAGTACTACGCCACGAGTGATGAGACCACCTTCACCGAGTTGGCCGGCAGCTTCGATTTGATCATCAACACCGTCAGCGCCGCCATCGACATCAACGCCTACCTGCGGCTGCTCAAACTCGACGGCGCACTGGTCAGCGTCGGGGCACCGGCGGAACCGCTCCCCGTCCAGGTGTTCTCACTGATTCTGGGTCGGCGCTCCTTCGCCGGCTCCGCGATCGGCGGCATTCGTGAAACCCAGGAAATGCTGAACTTCTGCGCCGACCACGGCATCGGTGCCGAAATCGAGGTGATCCCGGCCAGCAAGATCAACGACGCCTACCAACGCGTCCTAGCATCCGATGTCCGCTACCGCTTCGTCATCGACGCCGCCACGCTCTAACCACCGTGGGTGGGCGGCCGGGGCAACCGCACTGGCCGCCCGCCGCGAAAATTGGGGCGTCAAGGTTTCGTAAAGACTGCCTGAAATAGCGAATGGCCAGTGTTATGCTCCATGATGCGGTCCGTGCAGCACCGGATCGGTATGGCCCGGACCTGGAATGGGCAGCTGCGCGGAGCGCGCGGCAGGGATGTGCTCGACGATGGAAAGGTCCAACTGATGCCGACACTTGAGCGTGTTGTCCCACGGCGTGCCGGTGCACGTGAGGCCGGCCCCTGCTTGGCCCTCCCGCTGGCCTGTGGGTTCACAGTGGCCGCTGACCACGGCCGCACCGTGTGGCACGAACGGAAAATCTGTTGAGCACGCACACCCCTGAGCGTGGCGATACTCCCGTGAAGCGCAACTCACGGGGCACCAACCTGCCCGGTCCCAAAAAAGAGACCCGGCTGGCCCGCGCCCTCCGGCACCCTGTCCGCACGGTGCCGCTGGCCTTCTTGGCCGTGATCATCCTGGGGGCTGGACTTCTCATGCTTCCGGTCTCGCGCACCGGGATCGACGCCGAGTTCTTCATGCCAGCCCTGTTCACGGCCGTCTCGGCGGTCTGCGTCACAGGCCTGATCACCGTGGACACCGTGACGTTTTGGACGCCCTTTGGCCACGTGGTCATCTTGGCGCTGATTCAGGTGGGCGGCTTCGGCATCATGGCCCTGGCCACGTTGTTGGCGCTGCTGGTTCGGAAAAGCATCGGGCTGCGGGGCCAGCTCGTGGCACAGTCCGAAACCCACACCTTGAACTTCGGGGATGTGAAGGCAGTACTCTTCCGGGTGTTTAGAATCATGGCGGCCATCGAGGTCGCCACGGCCGCCATCCTCACGGGCCGCTTCTGGTTGTCCTATGGAAACGATCCTGGCACGGCGCTTTGGCACGGAATCTTCCACGCCGTCTCGGCGTTCAACAACGCCGGCTTTGCCCTCTACAGCGACAACCTGATGAGCTTCGCCGAGGATCCTTGGATCATCATTCCCATCTGTGCTGCCGTGGTCGCCGGAGGGCTCGGCTTCCCCGTCATCATCCAGCTCCTCAACGGTGGCGCCATCAGAAACTGGACCATCCACCTCCGCCTCACTGTCTACGGCACCGTCGCTCTCCTGGTGGTGGGTTTCGCCTTCTTCGCCGCTTCCGAGTGGAACCGGGCCGAAACCCTGGGCCCGATGGGCGTCGGGGGAAAGATGCTCGGTGCGCTGGCTGGCGCCGTATTTCCGCGCACGGCAGGATTCAACAGCATCGACTACGGGGCCGCGTCGGACGTCACCCTCATGGTCACCAACGTTTTGATGTTCATTGGCGGCGGCAGTGCGGGCACGGCCGGCGGTATCAAGATCACCACGTTCCTGGTCCTGGCATTCGCCATCTGGAACGAGATCCGGGGCCGCGAACAAGTCACGATCGCCCACCGCTCCATCAGCCCGTCGGTGCAACGCCAGGCCCTCACGGTTGCCTTGCTGGGTGTGGCGGCAGTCATTAGCGGCACCTTGCTGCTCCTGATCACCACCGACTACAGCCTGGAGAAAGTGCTGTTCGAATCCATCTCGGCGTTCGCCACGGTGGGGGTGAGCACAGGCATCACCTACCATTTGCCCGCCAGTGCCGAATGGGTCCTGATGGCCCTGATGTTCACCGGCCGCCTCGGGACCATCACCGTGGCCTCCGCCATTGCCCTGGCCTCGCACCCACGGCTGTTCCGGCTGCCCGAGGAAAGACCAATCATCGGCTAGCTCGGAGGCAAGCCCCACGGCCTATCCTGTTCCAGCCCGGCAAGAAAAACCCCCAGCCCAAAGTCAAAGGCCGCCTCGGCGTCGCCGTCCGGGCCCTCCAACACGCCCGCCCGGGCGAGTCCGGCGCGGGTCTGTTCCTGTGTGACGGCACCCAGGAGGTAGTGGATGAGGGCATCGGCCGCCCACTGGTGCTGCGATGCGGAGAGCCCCTGCCCGGCGAGCAGCTGGCGCACCCGCAGTAGCGGGGACGGGCTCTCCGGCGCCAGCGCATGGGCCAGTGCCACCACCTCGGCGCCGTCGCGGACGGACAGCAGCGCGCCGCGCAGTGTCAGGGCCAGTTCGCGCAGAGATGCCGACTCAGCAACAGGCTCCAGGATGAGCCCGGCGAGGACCGTGAGTAGATCCTGCTTGTTCTTGACGTGCCAGTAGAGGGCGCCGGGCTGGACGTCCAGGTCCCGGGCCAGACGGCGCATGGAGAGGTCCGCGAGCCCGTATTCACGCAGGATGGCCATGGCGGCGTCGACGATCTGCTCGCGTGTGTGTGTGATCAACTATCTGTAGGCCATTTCAGCCAAGAATGTGAGCCAAGTTAGTGGCTCGTTTCAGGCCAAAAGAGCGCTAAGAATCAGGCCAGTCATTTCCCCTCCA